>CAZDZY010000011.1:0-41766 GCA_964510055.1 uncultured Christensenellaceae bacterium | reverse complement strand
AGATAAAGCGCCTGTACCGCGGCGCCGAGTATGAAATAACGGTGCACAATAAAGGAAAAAAGATGCCGATGGCTGTTGACGGTAAAGCTGTCGAGGGAAATACCGTTCCCTATACGGAAGGCAAAAAGCATTATACCGTTGAAGTGTATATCTGACATCATGAGGGAGGCATAATATGCCGTTTCCATCCAATTTTATCTGGGGCGCCGCTACATCGGCTTACCAGACGGAAGGTGCCTGGGACGAAGACGGAAAAGGCAGGAGCATCTGGGACGACTTTTGCGGCTATAAAGGTACGATAGACAACGGCGAGACCGGAAACATCGCGTGCGATACGTACCACCGCTATCCGGAAGATATACGGCTCATGAAAGAGTTAGGGATCAGGGCTTACCGTTTTTCTCTCTCCTGGCCGCGCATCATGCCGGACGGCAAAGGGAAGATAAACGAAAAAGGGTTCGCGTTCTACGACGCCCTTATAGACCGTCTTCTTGAGAACGGCATCGAGCCTTATGTAACGCTTTATCACTGGGACCTGCCTTCCGCGCTGCATGCCGAGGGCGGATGGTTAAACCGCAGGACAGCCGAATACCTAGGCGAGTTCGCGTACGCCGTGGCGAAACGTTTCGACGGGCGCGTAAAGAATTACATGACGCTGAACGAGCCCCAGTGTTTTGTAAACAACGGTTACCGGATAGGGATATTCGCTCCCGGCCTTAAGCTGCATCCTGAAGAAGTCGACGCGTGCATGCACAATTCGCTGCTGGCGCACGGCCTCGCGGTAAGGGCGCTCCGCGCGGGAAGCGGCATACCGCTCTGCATCGGCCTTGCTTCTACCGGCATGAACTGTTATCCGGCGGAAGATACGCAAAAGAACCGCAAAGCGGCGGCAGAAGCGATGTTTACTTTCCCGGACGAGAGCAACAGATACTGGATATTCAACCACAACTGGTTATACGATACGACGGTGCTGGGGCATTACCCCGAGAGTTCGCCGGAGCACCTTAAAAAGTTTGCCGGATCCGTCCCTTCCTCCGATTGGGATATAATAAAGGAACGGATGGATTATATAGGATATAATATCTATCACGGAGTCCCGGTAGACGAAGAAGGGCGGCTCAAGCCGTTTTACCAGGGGTTTCCGCGCTCGGCGATAAAATGGCCCGTGACTCCCGAAGCTATACGCTTTGGCTGCGCCGCGCTTTACGAGCGCTACGGCCTGCCGGTAATAGTGACGGAAAACGGGCAGTCGTGCAACGACCGAATATTCATAGACGGGAAAGTGCACGACCCGGACAGGATAGATTATCTCTCGCGCCACTTGCGCGAGGTAAAGCTTGCATGCGAAGAGGGAATTCCGGTCCTGGGGTATTTCCATTGGAGCCTGCTCGACAATTTCGAGTGGAAGTCGGGATACGACGAGAGGTTCGGCCTGATATATGTCGATTATCCCACGCAGAAGCGTATTCTTAAAGATTCCGCTGTCTGGTACGCAGGAATCATCGGGAATAACGGAGAATATATTTAAAGCTAAAAACCGGTTTTATACACGGTTTATAGGGATCGGCCCGGAAAGCCTTAAGCATTCGGGAGATCCCGCATAAAGGGCATTTTCCTCTCTCCCTACCATTTAAGAGCGCACATCTCCCTGTGCGCTCGCTTTTATTTTTCCCGCTTGCTGTAATCAACTTTTCATATCAGCTTTCCGCCAAAGCCCCAGCTGTCGAATTCCTGTATGGTTATGTAGATATCGCTTTCCGGCATCCCGAACATCGATTTCATCGCCTTGAATATCGCCTCGGTCAGCGCTTCCTTCTCCTGCATCTTCGCCGCGCCCAGCAGCCTTATCTCGATAAACGCTCCCTTATCGAGCGCCTTGCCGCCCATATACAGCGAGCATCCGTCGTTTATACTGACCATAGTCACCGCTTCCGTCTTGCCGGATATAAGCGTTATGAGTTCCCCCATTTTAGCCTTCAACTGCCCCTTCTCGTTTTCTTTCAGTAGCGGCGCTGTGTTGACATTGATATATGGCATATAAAACTCCTTTCAATTCTAATAATATACATCCTGCGTTTCAGCGATTGCAATATGGAACGTATAAATATTGCCATTTCTTAATTATTAGTATATCATCGTTACAGAAAGATATCAGGTAAATCATATGGATAACAATAAACGCCAATCCTCAGGTACCGCTGTCAAAATTGCGTTGGCAGTAACAGCTTTAATCCTCTATATATTGTTCGGCTATATGAATTAGAGGGGCCTGGTGATGTAACGGGCATTTTTTAAGCTGCAACTATTTTTCTTAAGGAGTATATATGGGTAGTAATAAACGGTTGTTTACAGGTATAGCGGCCGCGGCGGCGCTGATTATAACGGCAGGAGTCATCGTTTTTTTATTTGTACTATTTGGCTCAACGAATGAGGAGACCGATGCTGTGGTAAGCCCTGATTCCGTCGAATTCACTGGAATGTACGGCAGGACGTATAAGTTTTCAGATATAATTGAAATACGCCTGGACGAAGATATGCCTGCGGCCACATATAAATATGACGGATCAGGTTTAGGCGAAGTCAAAAAGGGAGACTGGGAAGTGGAAGCTTTAGGGCGCTGCAGGCTGTTCGTGATGTCTGCCGGCGGCTCTTTTATCGTTATGAAAACTACGGAAGGGTACGTAATAATAAACTATAAAGACCCCGAAAAAACAAAAGCGCTGTATGAAGACTTATTGAAACATTGAAAATCATAACGCTCATGCCGGGACAGCATAGTATTTCGTTTAATCAGGCGGTGATAACTTGAAGATAGACAGGCTCGTTGCCATTTTGGTGATATTGCTCAGGAAGGAAAGAGTGCCGGCAAAGGAACTCGCTGAGAAATTTGAAGTATCGGTACGCACTATTCTTCGAGACGTGGAGGCGATAAACCTTGCCGGGATACCTATAGTCACATTTCAGGGCGCAAACGGGGGCATAGGGATAGCGGAAGGGTACCGGCTCGATAAAAGCGTGCTCAGCGAAGACGACATGGCCGCTGTCATAACTACCTTAAAAGGCATAGACGGGGCGATCACGGGAAAGAGCCACGAGATACTGATGGAGAAACTGAAAAACACGCTTTCCGCGTCCCAGCTTGAGACGCTCGACACCAAGCTAAAACAGTTCATAATCGATCTTTCCCCGTGGTATGAAGACGCTCATACTAAAAAAAAGCTGGCGGTCATTCGCAAGGCAATAGAGGAGACTAAAGAACTTGGGTTTTCATATGCCGATGCAGAAGGCAAAAAGACACAGCGGAGCGTCGAGCCGTATTCGCTTATCCTCAAAGCGCAGAAATGGTATCTTTTAGCCTGGTGCCGCTTAAGGAGCGACTTCAGATATTTTAAAGTATCGAGGATAAACGAACTCGTTACCGGCGATGCGGTCTTCAAACCAAGGGAGGTGCCGGTGAAGATCCCGGAGGAGCCTGAATGGTATAAATCCGGTAATCCGGTCACACTCGAACTGGTATTTATAAAAGAATTCGAGAGCATAGTCGCCGAATGGTTCGGCGGGAATTTTGAAAAGGACGAAGAAGGAAACATCATGGTCAAAACGACGCTTCCGGAAAGCAACTGGCTCTACGGCTATCTTTTAAGTTTCGGGGCCGGGCTGGAAGTCGTAAGCCCTCCCCATATACGCAAGGTGTTGGCGGACATATCGAAAGAAATCTATAATAAATACTCTTAATCTAATAAAATATTTTTGCAGGCCTCCGGCTGCAATATGACATACAGCTGTCATGTTCGCGATGCTATAATCAGGCAAAACTAAAGGAGGCTTATTATGAGTTTGAAGATCGAATTGACCGACGAGGCGGAACAGCCGGTACTCTCCGTGCGCACGAGGACGACTGCAGCCGGCCTGCAGCAGGAAATGGGTAAGGCATTCGGCGCTGTAATGGGATACCTCGCGGAAATAATGGAACAGGCCGCGGGCGTGCCGTTTGCAGTGTATTACAACTTGGAGATGGAGGACCTCGATGTTGAGATGGGTTTCCCGGTTGCGAAGCCGCTAGCGGGAAAAGGCAATGTTAAGCCAAGCAGCATCCCTGCGGGCAAGCGGGCGTCCTGTGTTTTCAAAGGGCCGTATACGCAGATGGCGCCGGCCTACGAATCGCTGACAAAGTGGGTAGCGGAAAACGGGCATACCCCTACCGGGGTATGCTACGAGTTCTACCTCAACTCTCCGATGGAAGTGCCGGAAAGCGAACTTATGACTAAGATCGTATTTCCGCTGAAGTAAAAAGCATTCAAAAGAGCGTACCGTTTATTGCAGTACGCTCTTTTTGTATAAGCGCTCCGGCAGCGCCGGGGGAGGCCATCCTATTCCATCTGCGGCGTCGGCCGGGCTGGCTCGGTTTTTTCCTCTTTAACGCATGCTTTTCTACCGTTGGAGCGCACGACTTTTAAGTTCACAAACGACATCACGAGCATGACGCCGCCCAGCATAAGGAACGTGCTGCCCATACCCAGGCGGTCTGAAATGAGCCCGAACGCCGGGAATATAAGTATCATTACCACGCTGAACATCATGCTCTTTTTATTTGACCCCCCGGCGGCGCCGGGGGTCTGTCATCCTATTCCAACTCCGTTACGGGCCGGGCTGGCTCAGCTTTTTCCTCTTTGACACACGCTTTTCTACCGTTGGAGCGCACGACTTTTAAGTTCACAAACGACATCACGAGCATGACGCCGCCCAGCATAAGGAACGTGCTGCCCATACCCAGGCGGTCTGAAATGAACCCGAACGCCGGGAATATAAGTATCATTACCACGCTGAACATCATGCTTTCGAACGACAGTATGGTAGCCCGTTTATCCGAAGGTATCAGGCGATTTATATAATCCCTTGTCGATACGAAAACTATAGTTTCAAGTACGCTTATTACGCACAACGGCGCCAGCGCCCATTCAATAAAATACATGGAGAACACCGACAGCGTTATTAGCGCGGGCGATACTTTTAGTATAAAGCCCTCGCCGAACTTCTTCTCTATCTTCTCCGCAAAAAAAGCGCCCGCCGCCGCGGCGATCGACGATATCGCAAGATATACCCCTATGCCCAGCGCGTCAAGCGCCCCGTTCTCCCACGCGATCTGCAGGTAGTAGAACGAAAGCGTGACGCTCGACGACAGTATTCCCGTAAACAGTATCAGGTAAAACAGCCTCCCGTTCCCGCGGACAGCGTTAAAGCTGTCGATATACTGCCTCTTCATCGCCGGCAGCAGTTTTTCACGCCTGCGCATACCTTGATCAGGTTCCCTGAAAAATAGACCCGTGATGAGCGCGGCAACACCTACGATTATGGCGATGTAATACGCGAACTCGTATTTTACGCTGCCTATGAGGCCTCCCGCCAGCAGTCCCAGTATGCTCGTAGCCTGATAGATGACCTCTGTCCTTCCGGCGATCTTCATATATATGCCTTCCTTCTTCTCCTTTAGCAGCGAATCGTAGACCAGGGCTTCCCCCGCGCCCGATTCGAAGTTAAAAGACAGCGCCGTTATCACAAAAGCGGCTGCGAACATAGCGAAGCTGCCCGAGAATATCATTATCACCCTTGATATGATCGCGAGCGCTACGCCCGTAAGCCTGCTTGCCTTTCTGCCGAACAGGTCGGCAATTGCCCCGGTCGGCGTCTCCATTAACATCGACGTAACATGAAATATGCCTTCGAGCAATCCTATCTCGAAAAGCGATAATCCTTTCGACGCCAGATACAGCATCCATATGCCGTTAGTCAGGTCGATGTTCTTTACAAACATGAACACATAGTTCACTGATATATTTTTATAATAATTCATTTTAAATTCCTCCGCGATCTTTATGTTCCGCCGTTATATCGCAAAGGAATAAAAAAACTCCTTAAGAGCGAGCCTAAGGAGTTGTTTGAAATCCATTAACGCCTATAAGCTAACATAACAGCAAAAATCTTCCATCCATACTTACATAACCATAATCATGCGCATGGATTGCGAACATCCCCGCCGCCAATGTCAGCCATTTGGCTATTCTTAAGTTTTGATTGCTTATAACTTCCATAGAATCATATTATAACTTAACTGCAAATACTGTGTCAATCCTGCGTTTGCTTTTTAACGTCATTTTATTGCTCTTTGTTTTTCAGCAGTTCCTCTATCTGCCTCTTCGCTTTTTTATCCAATATGCCGCCCGTCATAGCGTCGTTGATGTAGCTTTCTATTTCACCGCTCGTTTTTATCTTCCGTATGGCTGCAAGGGCTTCGATAATGTCGATAAGCACGAGTTTTCTCATAGTCTCTTTGACCGAAGTCAGATCAAGTTCCATAAGCGCCTTCGCGATCCTCCCATGCAGTTTCGGCTTATACGGCACTATTTTTTTAAGGTACTGTATGCACTGGCGCACCGTTATAGGCTTTTCGTCGTTTACGAGCGCAAGGTATTCCCCGATGACCCCGTCAAACCAGCCGCCGTCCCACTTCGCGTTTTCGGCCAGCATTATGAGCCCTATGCTGCGCTGGAACGAGTTATCGCTCTTAAGCTTTTCCCTGAACGTCTCGCGGTAGGGGTAAACGTCGTCTTTTATACCGGAGCGGCTTTGCAGTATGAGAAGGGAAGGGTATCTTATTTTGTCTTCTTTTTCATTAAGCCATTCGACAAGCTGCCCTATATCGCCCTTGCCTAAGCGCTGTGCCGCGCCGGAGGGGTCGTCTTTATTTACCTGCATCAGGTCGTCGTAAGTCATAACAGCCTCCCGATATATCTAAAAATTGTTTCATATCCTTCTTTTCCTTTCCAAATATATAATATTTGCTAAAAGTATACAAGTATAAAATATGTTGTATAATTTTGCTTGCCGATATTCTTTTTTGGATATATAATGAGTAAATTATTCAAAATTCTTCAATATACGAAGTAATAAAAGGAGTGTTTATGAAACTTCGCGCGGAAATAAAAAGACAGGCAAATGAAAATTTCAGGAACCAATATGGTATATCGGTAGGTGCCTGCCTGCTGGTAATTGTCATTTCGGCCGCAGTGCCGTTCATCGGCACATTACTGCTTGTTCCGCCGCTTACGGTGGGGTATGCCGCTTTCACAACAAAGATATACAGAGGGCAGCAGGGCGATATAGGTGAGATATTCAGCATAGGGTTCAACGATTACGGCAGGAATCTTGGCGGCATGCTGTGGATGGCTCTTTTCACCTGTCTCTGGTCGCTTCTTTTCATCATCCCCGGCATCGTGAAGGGTATCGCTTATTTCATGACGCCGTACATACTTGCCGAAAGCAAGAGCGTACGCGCGACCGACGCTATAAAGCTCTCGATGCGTATGACACAGGGTTATAAGGGCGAGATATTCGTGATGGGTTTGAGCTTTATAGGCTGGTGGATACTGGCCTTGCTCACATGCGGCATACTCGGCATACTATATGTCGGCCCTTATATGAGCACGAGCTTTGCGGGGCTTTACCATGAGCTTAAAGTCAACGCCATTGCACGGGGCGTAGTAAGGCCGGAAGAACTCGCTTAAAATCAGTACTTTATGCGTTTAAGGCTGCAGGTAAACCTGCAGCCTTAAGCTTAATTAAATACTTAATACACGTAAGGCTACAGGTAAACCTGCAGCCTTTTTCTACGCGCCTGCATATTCAACATTAAACGTCCACGACTTGCTGAAGTTTGCGCTCTTGAGTTCGAGGGTGTTTTCGCCTTCCGGTATATTAAGATATATATTATCGACATTCACAAGCCGGAAATAATCATCAGACCAAAATTGCCCTGCGTATCCGCTGTTAACGCCGCTGTAGTCCAATTCAATCTCCTTGCCGTTTAAATACATCTTCACCAATTCGGGGATTCTGTAAGTGCTTATTACTATAGTTCTTCTTGCACCATTACGGTTTTCAATAATAAAGTCTTTACCGGGCAGCGTTTCATCATCAAGCAGTATATTGCTGTCTAAGGTATTTTTTATCTGTACCCGTGCCTCCCATGGGGTACCTAAAGCCCTGTCAGCGAGGTAGCGGATATACACAGGAGTAAAGCCAATAAATAATATCGCAACAATATAGAGAATAGCTAAAAAAAATGACACAACCCGGTAAGGTGCTCTGGTTTCTAAATATGGTTTTTCTTTGTCTTTATCCCATTCTATTTCGGAAACCTTTTCAAATTTACCATATGAATGTATGTATTTGCATACAATAATCGTAGTAAGCGGCCGCGGCACAAATGTAAAAAAAGCAAGAAGATCAAGATTAAGGTTGAAGAAAAAGAGAATTCTACCTATGCTTATTAACCAGGGAACAGCCCACAAAAGATATAATACCAGCGCAGCTACAACCATTACGGTCTTCCACTGTTTTCTTTTTTTATAAGGCGGTTTTAAATACTGTACCAGCTTTCCCCTGTCTTTTTCGTAAATATACAGTATGTCGTCTTTTATCTTGCTATACTTATATGCCCTATAAAAATCCCAAAATCGCGGCTTATTACCCATTTCGGCACCTCTCGCCATATCTTTTATAAAACGCAAAATATGTTTGGAACGGTCATATTATACCATATCCAATAAATCCCGGGTATAAAAAAGGCATTTCTTGTTGAAATGCCTCGATATGTGCCTTTATTTACAGCTTGTTTCCGCAATTTCCGCAGAACTTTGTCCCCGGCGCGTTTTCAGCGCCGCATTTCGGGCACTTCGCTTCTTCGGGAGACCCGAGCTTCGCTCCGCATTCCCCGCAAAACTTCGTTCCCGGCTCGTTGTCGGCCCCGCAGTTTTTGCATATACGCGCGTCGCGTTCGCGCGCTTCCGCGCGTTTCTTTTCTTCCGCCGTGTGCTCCGCCTGCTCGGCTTCGGCCTGTTTCTTTTGCAGCAGTTTGTCTATATCCTCTAATTCAGAATAAATTTCCGAAAACTCGTTGTATTTGCCCGACTTGCCGTGGGCGTCGTAAACCGCCTCGCCTATGCGCGCCAGCGCGGTCTGTCTTCTGGCGGAGAGTTCGCTGACTTCCGTTTTTAAAAGAAAAGCGTTCATAGAAGCGTCTTTCTTCGCTTCTTCTCCCATAAGGGGCTGCATCCCCTTGATCAACCCGCCAAGGCCGCTTAAAAAATCGCTCATAATAAGACCTCCTCGAAAATCGTTTGGTTAAGAAACAATGATTTATTCGTTCAATATCTTTGCACTAAACCCCAAAAAGTCTCACGGCTTTTTGGGGACCCCGGTTACTTTGCCATCTGCCTGCGTCGCCAAATCTCTGAAATAGCGCTGCTATTTCTTCGTTTTTTCTCCTTGGCAGATGCTAAATTTCCTCGCAAATCTTATTGCCCTCATTAAATTATTGTTTCCCTAATTATATTCTTACGGGCATGGAAAAACAAGCAGACCGCATCTTTTATACCGCTATTGTTCAAAAATGTTTCATAATGGCGCCATTTTGCTGTAATCATTCAAGGTTAAAATACAATCATACAAAGGAGGAAATCGATATGGATTCAAATATATATAACCCATATACCGGCCAATACGGCCCCGCCCAGCCGAAACGCGGCCATAAGGGACTTCGCACGTTCGCGCTGGTGCTGGCCGGAGCGCTTTTAGGCTCGATAATAGGCGGCGGCGCGGTAGGCTTTTACTTCGGCGCCGGAGGAGGCAACGCGCTTTCAGCTTCCGAACAAAACTATATAGACCAGGCGGTAGCGAAGAGCCTTGATTCTTCCGGCAGCAACGCAGTCGCGCTCAGTTCACTGGGCGGCGGCGATATATCGGGGATCCAGGCGGTGGCGGAAGCATTGATGCCCTCGGTGGTCGGCGTGCGCACTATAGCTAATGTGCAGGGATTCTGGCAGAACCAACAGGTGGAAGGCATAGGGACGGGCATAATAGTCAGCAGCGACGGCCTTATATTAACCAATCAGCACGTGGTATCCGACAACCCGTCTTCTTTGACGGTAACGCTTATTGACGGTTCGGAGCATGACGCCAAAGTGCTGTTCGCCGACGCTACCATGGACTTAGCGGTGATAAAAATAGACGCGACAGGCCTTAAAGCGGCGAAGCTCGGCGATTCCGGCAAAGTCGCGGTCGGCGAGGCCGCTATCGCTATAGGAAACCCGCTCGGGATGGATTACCAGCGCAGCGTTACGGCTGGCATCGTAAGCGCTTTGGGGCGCAGTATACTTATAGACCGGATGCAGATAGCTGAAAACCTTATACAAACAGACGCTGCCATAAACTCGGGCAACAGCGGCGGGCCTCTGCTGAATTCGAAAGGAGAGGTGATAGGAATCAATTCCTATAAGCTCTCGAACGGCGAGGGGATGGGTTTTGCTATACCCGTAAACACCGTGATGCCGGTGATCGAACAGATAAAGAAAACCGGTTCCTACAGCGAAGCGCAGCTTGGGGTGTCGCTTATCGACAGGGAACTGCTGAACTATTACGAAAACTCAGGTATAACGCTTGACAGCGGACTCTACGTTTACGATATAGATACAAATTCCGACGCTTACGCACAGGGGCTCCGCTCCAGGGATGTAATCAGGAGCGTAGACGGCGCTGACGTGGATACGATATCGCGGTTCAAAGAGCTGCTCTACGCCCATCAGCCGGGAGACATAATAAAATTGGTTATAGACAGAAACGGAACCGAGCTTGAGATAAGCGCGAAGCTTATGGAAGCTTAGCGATACCTCCAAAAGCCGTGAGACTTTTTGGAGGGTAAAGGGGTGATGTCTATAGACGAAACGATATGTTATATCCCCGGCATCGTGCCGGGAACTCCACAGGAAAACAGGAGCATCATTTTTATGGCTCCTGTTTTTCGTTGGTTCTTGTTTTATTAAAACATAAACATTCGATTTTATCCGCTCATGGCCTATTCCTGCTCCGGTATCTGCGGCGCCTCCGGCTGCGGCTGCGCTTCCTTTTTCCAGCCGGCTTCCACGAGCGTCTTGCTGCGCAGTATCAGCAGGCTCAGCCCAAGCATCAGCGGGCCTGTTATTACGAGCAGCAGTTCGATAGGAACAATATCTGAAAGCGGTCCGTAAAACAGCATCGTGAGCGGCATGATCGAAGTCGATATCATGCCCATTAAACCGAACACCCTTCCTAAATAGCCGCTTTCCACATTCTCCTGTATCATCACCATCGAAGGCGTATTGAACGCGGGCATGCTGAGCCCCATCAAAGCCATTATCCCAAGGTATATTGAGAACACAGGCACTACCCCGAGAGCGAAAGCGCCTATTCCAAATAAAGCGCCTGCGGCTGCCATCGTATATACCCTGTTCCTAAAACCTCCCCAGGCGGCTATTATCGCTCCGCCGGCCAGCATACCTGCCGAAAACGCGACCTCGATCTGCCATAACATATTCACATCGCCGTTAAAACTGCGCGCGACCTGCAGCGGGGTCAAAAGCGCTACAGGCGGCACGAGCAAAAAGAAACCGATACAAAACAGAAAGAACAGCCTTATATATTTATGGCTTATAACATATCTTATGCCCATGCGCAGGTCGCCGAAGTAGCTTGTCGCTACCCTGGAGGCCGCCCTCTCATGCGCGGGCACACGAAGCACGAACGCAAGTATGCTTATCGCTATCGCCGCAGTAACTACGTCTACAAAAAATACATTCTGTATCGGGGCTACAGCAAGCAGCAGGCCGCTGAGTATAGGAGATATTATCATTATTATCGATTGCAGGCTGCTGCTTATCCCGCTTACCCTGGTCAGCTTCTCCTGGGGCACGATCTGAGGCAGAAACGCCTGCACCGAAGGCGCTTGTATAGCCCCTCCTACAGCGCGCAGGGCCATAATAACGTATAATACCCAGAAATCTCCGTATCCCAGAAGAAAAACGGCGGCGGCAATAAGGGTAACGGAAGCGATAAAACCGTCTGAAATGATTATCAGTTTTTTGCGGTCAAACCTGTCGGCCCACACTCCCGCGAAAGGCGCCATTAAAAAATGCGGCACAAATCCGCAAAGTATCCCGATAGCAGTCATGGAGCCCGATTTTGTTTCAAGCGTAATATACCATGTAATGGCATACTGTACCAGCATGGAGCCGAGTATCGATATCATCTGGCTCGTCAGAAATATTGCGGCTTTTTTCTTCCAGTTTTTCATTATTACTTATCCTTCTCTTAAAAAGTTATGACGGTTTTTAAGACAGATGCCGCTACTGTATCACCATATACGATATCAAGTCAATACGTGACTGAAAAACGATCATATTACAGCATCTTATTTAAACATGGCCGCGCGTTACATAAAAGGCCTGCCGCTGCTAACAATAACATTGGATTCTATTTAAGGAGTTTAATATGTCAGACAGTAGAGATAAAAGGGAATACAGGGCAAAAATCGAAAACACCGGCGATGACAGGGCTGGCATTAAAGGCATTGACGTTGACCCGGGCAAAGAGATAAAAACAAGAAAAGACGCCGCTTCGGCAAAGCAGGATATGGAGTTCGGCGAGGCCATGGAGTCGGATATGAACAGACTGAGCCGCGATCTTGTAAAAGGTCGCACCATCGATACGGACTGGAAGGATCGCGCGAGATCTGACGGAAACAGAAACATCGAGGCCGGGGAAGACATTAATTTTACAGATATAATGTTAAGACCTGTCATAATGAGGCCGGAAAACGCGGAACGCAGCGACATGGATTCGAAAATCGATACAAGTGTCGAAGCGGGTGAGGACATAGCGGAACTTTTAAAAAATAACGACGAAAGAAGCATCGAACAAAAAGATCAAAATAAAAAAAACATCGATAACGATAACAGGAAGAAAGACCTGAATAATAAACGGAGGTAAACATATGAAAGACAGATACACCGGCTCAGATAACAGGAGCAAAGGCTCAAAGCCAAATCCGGACGACCGTTCCGACAACGCCGAACGCATACAGAGCAATATCAATTTTACTTTAAAAAACATGGAAGCGGCCGACGAGATGATCGAGGAGACGCCCGACGAGAAGATGAAGAAGGCGCTCGCGGAAAAGAACGAAAGAAGGCGCGAGGCGCTTCGCGGCATGCGCAGCGAGATGCGCGACGAGACAAAAGACCGCAAGTAAGTTATGCTGCCAAATAAGCCGCTCAAAACAGCGGCTTATTTGGCTTAATCAGCATTTCTGATAATTTTCGTTAAAACGTACATTTAAGAAAAACGTTTTAGCCGGCGGCAGATTACCGGCATAGTATCGGTTACTGCGGAAACAGTAATGATATGCTAAGACTGATCACTCTGGCCATATTCGTGCTAATTTTATTCAAATGGGGTGATTACAAACGGTGGAAGGAATTCTATCCTACGATACTTTTCACTAAATAGGCGACCTCACGTATAACTTTGTGTTCTATAATTATACGCTCTGGCGCTACGACGGGCTGGTAAACCATACAGTGAGCGACATGATCACAGCCGTTATCGGTTTTCCCTGCGCAATAATAGTGTTTCTTACGCACTGGCCCAAAGAAGGGATAAAGCAAGCCGTTTATCTTCTCGCATGGTCGGCCGCATGTACTTTATTCGAATACGTATCGTTAAAAACAGGATACTTCAGCTATGATAACGGCTGGAATATATTCTGGTCGGCAGGGGTATTTTTCTGCGGGTTCATAATTACTCGCATACATTATAAAAAGCCGGCCGCGGCATGGCTGGTATCGGGGGCAATGCTGCTGCTGATCGCATTTTTCTTCAAACTTCCTTTAGAGCAATTAAAATAGCGCTAGTTAATCCAGTATTCCGCGGCTTAAACATGTAAAGGAATATTTTTCATCCTGCCGAGGGAAACTAAGGAAACAAGGGAGTGATAAATATTCCGAACAGCATAAGAAACGGGCAGATGGTATTTATATTGTTCCTGTCGCTTACAGCCGTAACTCTCATTACATTGCCGAAAGCTATGGCGCTTAGCGCAGGCCACGGGTTCTGGATCACACTGCTCATAAGTTCCGTCATATTCGGGCTTGTGGCCGTGCTGATAACGAAGCTGAATATGATGTTCCCGGGAGAAACGCTGTACGACTACAGCCGCAGGATAGTGGGCAAGGCGCCAACATACGTTATAGGCGTTTTTTATATGCTGTATTTTCTTACGGTGTCTTTCTTCCTTTGTATGTCGTTTTCAGATATACTGCATTTCGATTTCCTTCTCAAAACGCCGCGGTGGGGCGAACTTATAGTGGGGATCCCGCTGTTCGGGTATATAGCGTATAAAGGCGTTACTACGGTGGCGCGGCTCTTTGTGGTAATAGGAGCTCTCCTGCTTGTTTTCATGACCTTCGTTTTTGTGACCATGCTTATCGAGGGGCGGCCGGAACGCGTACTTCCGCTGTTCGTGCCTTCAGAAACAGGAAAGTACTTATCCGCGGTAAAGGACACCGTAACGCCGTTCCTCGGAATGGAGCTGCTTACCATAATACCGTTTACAAAGAAGAATAAAGGCGCTCCCAAAATAGCGTTTTTTACGGTAGTCGGCATAGGGCTTTTTTATATGCTTTCCGTTGCCGGATGCTACATGATGCTGGGCAGCAACGAGATAGTCTATCATAATGACGCGCTCATTGAAGCCATACGGCTCGTGGAGTACCCTTCCGTTCAATTTCTGCAGCGTATAGACGTATTCTACCTGACGTTCGGTTTCACAGGTATATTCACTACTAAAGCGCTGGTTTACATGGCGATCACTGAATATTTCTGCAGGATGTTCCCGAAAGTAAAGCGCATATACCCGGTAATAGGCATAGGCATAATAGTGTTCTTCCTGAGCGTGTTTACAGAGGATGTAAAAGATCTTGAGTTTACAGTGGGGAGCTTTATCGCCGTTATGGGGCTTATCGCGGCAGCGGTGATACCGGGGCTGCTGTATATTATAGCGAAGGTGAAAAGGCATGCGGGCAAAATTATTTAAGGCGGCCTGTATGCTGCTGGCCGCAATGCTCGCGGGCGGGTGCTGGGACTTACAGGATATAGAGCAAAGAGATATCGCGGCAGCCATCATAATCGACTTTAATGAAGACGAATATGTATATTACACCGAAATAGCGGCGATAAGTTCGAAGATCCAGGACCCACTAACAGAACAGGGGAGGGAGCCCGGGTCGATAGTTGTAAGAGGACGCGGGAATACGCTCGCGCAGGCGCGGGAAGACGTTGACCGTGAGCTCAACAAGCCTATATTCGTCGGGGCGGTGCAGGCTATTATGGTAACGACGAGGATGGCGGAGCACGGCATACGGGAATACGTCTATCGTATAAGGCAGATGAACGAATTCAGGAAAACGGTGGATGTGCTCGTGATAAAGGACGAGCCTCAGCAATTCCTCGACTCGAGGCCGGAAAACGCTTCGTCCGTCGGGTTCGCTACGGAGTTTACCGTAATGAACCTTCACGAATCCGGGAAAACGTTTCATATGACGCTTGCAGATCTTTATGAAAAGCTGGCATCCCAAAACGACTGCTACATTATGTCTATACTCTCAAACGCGAGCGGGCAGATAAAGCTGGTGGGTTACGCGGTATTCGACGGCTCTAAAATGGTAGGGGAGATAGGCTGCGGGCACGGCGTCGTTTATATCGCCTCCTACCGTACAGAGCCGGATTTTGTCTACACTGTACCCGTCGGCGATACCCATGTCACTATAGAAGCAAAGATGAAAAGCAGGCAGATCTGCGCTTATTACGAAGATAATAAGGTGCGTTTCAAGCTGGATTTTTCTTTTGAATGCACTGAGCTTTACCCGGAGACGAACATTCACGTAACGCTGCAGATGCAGCAGGAATTAAAAAAAACGCTTGAGCAAATGATATTGCAAGAAATATCCGACGCTATTCTTACATCGAGGGATAAGTACGGGTGCGACTATATGTCGTTCTCCGAACCGTTCAGGATAAAGTACCCCGATATCTATAATACCATGGATTGGGACATTGAGTTCAAAAACGCAACGTTTGATATAAGCGTGAGCGCCGTTTTAGGCCCGGACAAGACGTTCGATTACAATCCGGTTAAGTAGTGATTATGTATACAAATAAAGTGTATAAAACAATCGAATATATAAAAAACAGCAACCAGGATATCTCTATTAAACAGATACCGTATTCAGGCGGTATGATCTGGATGCTCTATATCAGGCAGATAATCGATACGAAAGCCCTTACGGAATACATAATAAAACCGGCGATGCAATATGTTTCCTCCGAAAAAAAAGCGCTTAAAGCGCGGCAGGCTATGGAGGGCGTCATATTCGCCGACGACATGAAGCTTGAGGATGATCTTTCAAACGTCGAGGAGCTTATTCTCGAAGGAAATTGCATTGTGCTTTTCAGTTGCGATAAAGAATACGTCTCAGTAAACATAAGGAAGGTAGCCCAGAGGCATGTCCCGGAGCCGGAGATACGCTATTCATACCGGGGGCCCCGCGACGCGTTCATCGAAGAGCTTGACACCAACCTCTCGCTTATACGCAAGCGCCTTAAGGATAAGCAGCTTAAAATAGATAAGACCGCAGTGGGCAGGCGCAGCAAAACTGCGATCGCCGTACTTTACATAGAAGACATAGCGAGGCCTGAGGCTGTAAGCGAGATTAAAAAGAGGATAGACAGCATAGATACTGATATCATAATTGAAAGCGGAGAATTGCAGACATACCTGCTCAACAGCCAGCGCAGCGTTTTTCCCATTATGGGCATATTGGAAAAGCCCGACCAGGTGATAGAGAAGCTGCTTGAAGGAAAGGTAGTTATATTAGTAGACGGCGCGTGCACCGCGCTGGTAGCGCCAAAACCGTTTGTCGAGTATTTTTATGCCGAAGACGACCATTACGAAGGCCATTTTTTCGGACTCTTTATGCGCCTGATAAGGTATTTAGGCATATTCATCGCTACGTCAGCGACTTCGCTGTATATCGCAGTGGGTTCCTACCACCCCGATATCATGCCGGCGCAGTATATCATAACGTTCGCGCAGATGCGTTCGCGCGCTCCTTTCCCTGCATTCATGGCCGTAATAGTACTGGAATTTATCGTCGAGCTTATGCGCGAGGCACTGCTGCGCGTGCCTAAAAAAATAGGCTCAGCCGTCGCTATAGTCGGGGGTATAATCATCGGGCAGGCTGCCACGTCTTCCGGCGTGTTCAGCCCGCTGCTGCTCGTCCTTGTCTCAATCGGGTTCCTCGCGACGTTCTCGCTTCCCGATTATGCTTTAGTGCACTCTTTCAGGATAATCAAATTTTTCCTTATTATTTTGACCGCATGTTACGGGCTTTACGGGTATTCGCTGGGCGTGCTTCTGGTGATTACGAATCTTTTATCCATAAACACTTTCGGTGTGCCGTATATGGCGCCGCTGTCCCCGTTCAACAAATATGATTTTGCGCGCTTTTTCAGGTTCAGGAGGGTGGTCTCGCCTCTGCGCCCGCGGTATATGCGCAATATAGACGACACACGCACGGGCGCCGCTCACGATATTAAAAATAAAAAGAAGGGCAAGCCTTCCTGACGCCGCTTCATGCGGGTACGGGCAGGTCCCGTCTTTATTCATCTAAACTAGCCTCGAGATCTTTTATCTGCTTTTTTAAGTCCCTGATCTGCTTCAATTTATCCTGCTTCGCCTGGCAGGAATCTCTTTCCGAGGTTATAAGTGCTAGAAGCCCTCCGACGGCGGTGATAAAATTGCTTATAACGTTCAGCTGGTCGGCGCTTTTGCCCTTGGAAATAGAAAGAGCGAGCAGATTCGCAAATACCGAAAGCTGTTCCGCGCTTTTTATGCATCCTAACTGGCCGAGCTTTTCGGCGCATTGATCGATATTCTCTTCCTCAGACATATGCTCCCTCAAATATACTTTATTCCGGGCAGCCGCTTTCTGCCACTTTTCAAATATAAAAACCGCTCAAAAAAAGGGCGGCTTTTGGCTCCGGGAATCAAAGATGTCCGTTCCTTAAGATGTCTCTTCCGGAAGCTAATATGGTTATACCGTCTTTACCGGAAAAAGAAAAGCTTTTTAATAAAAAATCCGGGTGTATTATTTTCCATAGAACATATCTGCCGTATAGCTAATAAATTACTAAAAGGCATTATTCGTTTTTGTTCCGGCAGGTAATATAAGCAGAGAGCCTGCCCATATTCAGGCAGACCTTTTACGCGAGTATACCATCAGCTGAATGTGTTTGGGCGATGATTCCGTTCCGTAATAATCCGAAAACGTTGATATAACCTCCATATTCCGTGCGGCTAATATATCCTTTATCTCACCTGCCGAATACAGGCGAGTGCCTTCGCGTTTATCCAATACCGGCCTGCGTGTTACCTCGCCGTATGGCAGCTGATAACCGGTAAAGTACATTTTTTTTGTTGCCGCGTCCCATATAAATTCGGATAAGGATAATTCGCTGTTACCGGCCAGCCAGCTTCTTTTCGGGAAACAGCTTTGGGCATGTTCGGCGTTACAGATATCCATGAAGTGCTTTCCGCCCGGCTTTAACGACCGCGCTATAGCGTCGAATATTTTAAGGTTTTCTTCGTCGCTATCCAAATATCCTATAGCGCCGTCCGCCAGATTCAGCACAACGTCAAATTCTTCAAAAAAACGAACATCCCTGATATCCGATAATATAAATTCCGCGCTTAAGCCGGATGCTTTTGCGTTTGCTTTAGCATCCTCGATATATACATCCGTAAAATCCACCCCGACTACGGGAAACCCTCTTCGGGAAAACGATAAAGCATGCCTGCCGAAACCGCAGGCCAGGTCAAGGATGCGTTCATTTCCTTTAAGGCCCATAGTGCGTATCAGAAAATCGACCTGATTTTCTGTGTCTTCGACCCAGGCCTGATTTTTTATGTCCAGCGTCCATCCGGTATTCATAATGCTAGTTCCTCCGATCCGTTTGATGGTAAAAACATAGCATTGAAACGAAAGAAATACTAGACTTATAATTTCGTTTGTGATATTGTTTTGTATAAGGTGCGTCCAGTATGGGCGTTTTTTTATACCGCGTTCAGGACCGATTTCACATTCTGCATCCACTGTTTTGAAAGCAGCGCATTATTTAATATATTCGGATAATACATCCGGGAGGGTCAATGGCAAAGCTTATAGTAAACCAGAAAGGCAAAAAACGCATAGAGAACGGCCATCCGTGGGTGTTCTCTTCGGATATACTCGCTGCCGGAGGAGCGGAGCCGGGGGATGTTGCCGACGTAGTATGCGAAAAGGGCAGGTTCCTTGGCCGGGGCTATTATAACCCGAAATCGCAGATATCGCTCCGCATGCTTACGAGGAAAGATGAACCTGTAGATGCCGCTTTTATCGCGGGCCGCGTAAAGCGGGCCGCTGAGTATCGCAGTATGCTGGGGTATACCGGAACATGCAGGCTCATTAATGCCGAGAGCGATTTTCTGCCCGCGCTGATAGTGGACAGGTTCGGCGATATCCTCGTGATGCAGTCGCTTTCGCTCGGCATGGAAAAGCTCAAACGCTATGCCGCCGACGCTCTCGCGGAAATTCCCGGCATAAAGGGCATATATGAGCGCAACGACGTTCCGGTACGCTCTCTCGAAGGCCTCGATCAATACAAGGGCGTTCTTAAAGGCAGATTTGATACTATGGTCGATATCGTGGAAAACGGGGTAAAACTCGTCGTTGATATAGAGAACGGCCAGAAGACGGGGTATTTTCTCGACCAGAGGGAAAACCGCGCGGCATTGGCGCCGTTCGTTCCGGGCGCGCGCGTGCTCGACTGTTTCTGCCATATAGGTTCGTTCGCTTTGCACGCCGCAAAATACGGCGCGTCGGAAGTTACGGGGATAGATATCTCGGAGGAAGCGGTAAGGCGAGCCTCAGAGATGGCTGAGCTCAATGGAGTCGGCGATCGCTGCCGTTTCATTGCCGCCAACGTCTTCGATCATCTTCGCGAACTTCAGGCGAAAAAAGAGCGCTACGACGTCATAATACTCGACCCCCCGGCGTTTGCCAAAAGCGCGGGCGCGCTAAGAAGCGCGGAGCGGGGCTATAAAGAAATAAATTTACGGGCATTGAAGCTGCTGGATCCGGGCGGATTCCTTGTAACTTGCTCGTGCTCGCAGCATATGGCGCCGGAGATGTTCATGGACATGCTTATATCCGCCGCCCGCGACTCCGGTCGGGAGCTGCGAATTATAGAACGGCGCGGCCAGGCGAAGGACCACCCTTACCTGCTCGCCGCGCCCGAGACCAACTATTTAAAATGCGTGATAGCGCAGGTAAGGCAGTAACAGATGCTTATTGCCTGCACAGAAGGGTTCCGGATCGATTATCGTTATTTCAGTTTCGGCAGGCAGGGATAGTTCTTTTCATAAGCTTCGATCAGCTTGTCACACCAGTTGTCGAATTCCGCATCTTCGGCATGGCATTCTTTGTTTCCGTATATATACGCGAGAGTTTTCCGCACGCCTTCGTCGAAACGCACCGTAGCGCTGAACCCCGGGACCGCTCGCTTTATCTTCGTGTTGTCGAATATCACCGAATGCGCCTTATCTCCGAGCAGCCCGCCGTAAAACGGCTCGTGCAGCGAGGCGAGCGTATCGGACGGTATATGCACTATATTCGGTTTTACGCCGAGCGCGGCGCCTGTTATCTCGTAGATCTGGTTCCACGTAAGGCTTTCGTCCGATGTTATATGATAAGTTTCGCCTATAGCGTGCGGGTTATCCATGAGCCCGAAAAACGCTTTAGCGAAATCAGTATTATGCGTAAGCGTCCAGAGCGAAGTCCCGTCTCCGTGCACTATCACCTTCCTGCCCTTCCGTATGCGCTCTATCACCGGGAAGCTTCCATTCCTGCCGTGCACCGCGACGGGCACCGAAAAATCGCCGTATGTATGGCTCGGGCGGACTATGGTTATCGGGAAACCCTCGGTGCGGTATTTCTCCGTCAGCGCCTCTTCGCAGGCAATCTTGTTTCTCGAGTATTCCCAGAAGGGGTTACAGAGCGGCGTGCTCTCGGTGATGATGGGGGAAGAGAGCGGCTTCTGGTAAGCGGAAGCGGAGCTTATGAATATATACTGCCTTGTCTTATCCCTGAAAAGCCGCCAGTCGCGCAATACATGAGCGGGCTCAAACGCAATGAAGTCGGCTACAACGTCGAAAGTATGGCCGCTTAAAAGCTTTTTAACGTTTTCCTCGTCGTTTATATCCGCGGTCACAGCCTTAACGCCTTTGGGCGTTATTGAATTTCTGTTTCCGCGGTTTAACAGATAGAGGTCTACTCCGCTATGGGAACACAGAAGAGAAATGGCGGAGCTTATCGTTCCGGTGCCGCCGATAAACAATGCTTTCATAAACAGCCTCCTGCAATACAATATCGTTTTGACAATTATATTACATTTACAGCTATTATTAAAGAAAAATGAGAGATAGGGAAATAAAGTTAAAAAAAGCTTGACAAAGGATATGTTACAATGTAGTATTACAGTGTAACGTTACAACGAAGAGTCGGAGGCATATATATGGCTGAATCAATGAGGATAGGCGAGAGCGAATGGTACGTGATGAAGGCGCTTTGGGACCGCTCACCTTTAAGCGGCAGCGAAATAGTAAAAGCGGTAAGCGCCCGGACAGACTGGTCGCAGAGCACGATACTCACTATGGTAAGAAGGCTTGTGCAGAAAAAAGCCGTGGGAGTATCGCAGGAAAACGTAATGATGTATTATCCGCTTATAGAAGAAGGAGACGTAAGGCGGCAGGAGACGGACATGTTTTTAAAGAGAGTATACAAGGGCTCCGTAAACATGCTCGTCAAAGGCTTTATTGAAAGCGGAGAACTTTCCAAAGACGAGCTCGAAGAGCTTAAAAAATTGCTCGACGATACGAAGTAGGAGGCCGCTATGGCTGATGTTTTTAGATACGTTCTGGATATATCGCTGGCCGGGAGCGTTCTTGCAATACTTGCCCTTGCCGCGAGGCTGGTAATAGGGCGAAGGCCCAGCGCAATGCTTCCGCTGCTGTCCGCGCTTATCGTATTAAGGCTTATGATACCCGTGACGATACAGAGCCCCTTAAGCGTAATGAATCTGTTTGCGGATATGGGGACAGGGCAGACTGCGGCTGCGGACCCGGGCGGTGTAAACGAACCGGCAAGGTCCGGGTTTACACAGCCGGCAGCGGGCAATAGTACGGAAATTGCCGGAAATACCGCTGCGGAAACAAGCCTCCAAAACCAGATACAGCCGTCGGCCGATCCAGTAACAAACATGGGCGGAATAAACGAAGGCGGTCTTGCCGCGGATACGCCCGCGGCAAGACCCCTGTCGGCTATGGACATAGCTTCTGTCATATGGATCGCAGGGATGGCTGTGATGGCAGCCTTCATAGCGGCAAGCAATATACGCTTTTCGAATTCGCTCAAGAAAAACAGAGAATATAACGCCCCGGGATTTGCGGAGCTGCTGGAAAAATGCAAAGAAGAGCTTGGCATACGCACGCGCATCGAAGCCGTTCAGCTGAGCGGTATTAATACCGCCGCCGTATACGGCGTATTGCAGCCTAAGCTATTAATCTCGCCTTCGTTTGGATGGCTTTCGGAGGAAGAAAAGAGGAACGTGCTGCTTCACGAGCTGTCGCATATAAAGCGGCGCGATACGTTCGCCTGCCTGTTTATCACCGCGCTCAGCGCGGTCTACTGGTTCAACCCGGTCATATGGGCGGCGCTCGCGCTCGCGCGGCGCGATATGGAAGTGATGTGCGATCTGGCTGTGCTCAAACTCACGCAAAACAAACGCTCTTACGCCTCTACTCTTTTCAGCCTTGCAAAAGCTTCGAATACTTCGAAGCCGAAGCTTGTATCGGCGCTGTTCATAGGCCCCCAAAATGCTTTGCGTTTCGGGGTTCTCGTAAGCACCGATAGCATAAAAAGGAGGATGAAGATGATAACAAGATATAAGAAAAGCCGCTTATTCACTGCGGTTTCTATGATACTGGTATTCGCGATAGCGATAACGGGATGCACGGGGGCGGTGGACGTTCCTGAAGGAACGGCTGCTGGATTTACGCCGCCTGAGATACAAGGGCAGGAACTTATAGCATCGTATAGTCTTGACTTCAGCTCCGTCGCCGATGATGAAGCACGGGTGGCGAATATAAAAAAGGCAGCGGAAACGCTCGACGGTAAAGTATTCCCGCATATGGACGATTCGCTTACGTTAAATGAGGATATGAAAAGACAGATCGATATACCTGATGCACTCGGGCCGATAACGGAGGAAGCAGGATGGAAAAACGCCGCCTGGACCGGCTGGGGAGGGATCGACGTATACATACACGAGAACAATAAAACGAGCGGTTATCTTGAAGATACGGAGGACACTGCAACTGAAGTAAGAACGCAAGTGGGCGGGGGCATAGAGATCGCAGCCATGGCTTATTACAAGGCTGCGGCGCTTGCGGATTTAGACCACGGAAGCGGATACACAGGGGGGCCTGAAGACGTGGAAGAATATCTTTCCGGTGAAAGCAAATACACAGAGCCTCCGGAAGATAATATCGATAACGGCGGAGTAGGCGCGGCAAATAATGAATACACTTCAGATCTGGTCTTAAGGATGTGGGTGGAAAACAACTGTGTGACGGCGGCATTCTATGCGCCCGCGGGAACGGCTGCCATCATCCCGATTCCTAAAATGTATGGGCAGAAACTTATTGCGTCATACAGGCTCGACATAAGCTCAATCGCAGGCGACGAAGCGAGGAACGCGAATATTAATAAGGCGGCAAAAATGCTCGACGGCACGGTATTCCCTCATATGGGTGTGGCGCTCACAGTGCCGGGAAGGCAGATCAACATACCCGAAGCGCTCAGGCCTATAACGGAGGAAGCCGGGTGGAAAAACGCCGTGTGGACAGGCTGGGGTCCGGGAGGGTATATATCGACAAACGGCCATCCGACCAATAATGAAATGCAGGTCGGCGGCGGAATAGAGATCGCGGCAATGGCTTTTTACAGGGCTGCGGCGAATGCGGGATTCGACTACACTGACGGGTATAATCCGGAGGAAGATAACGTTGATAATGGCTGGGTGGGCGCGGTAAATAATGAATATGAGTCTGACCTGGTCTTAAGGATGTGGGTAAAGGAAAACTGCGTGATCGCAGCTTTCTACGCGGATGGGACAGCAGCGGAGACAACGCCTACAATAGATTCTGACGACTGGCGCTCGAAATTCTCCGATAAATTCACAGCCGGCGAGGCCGAGCAAACGGAAAACACATACAAGGACGCAAATATAAACATTTCGATAGAAAAAGTACAGAAAGACGGCGCAGCGTACTTTGTTGCTGACATATACGTAGCGGAACCGAAATATTTCAGGACAGCGTTCTCTGCAAACTCCGATAATACAGCCCCGCGCGAATATACCGATACGATCGCGAAAGAGAACAACGCGGTACTCGCGATAAACGGGGACATATTCCTCGATGGAACCGCGGTCCGCAACGGGAAGATATATAGCTTGCCGAAATCGTCGGCCGATGTGCTTGTAATGTACTATGACGGAACCATGCGTACTATTGCACCCAATGAATTCGATACGACACATTTAAAAGAGCAGGGCGTCTATCAGGTATGGTCGCTGGGGCCGATGCTGCTTAAAGGCGGAAAACCAATGACCGAATTCAATTCTACCAAAACGTTAAAAAATCCGAGGACCGCTGTTGGGTATTACGAGCCGGGCCATTACTGCTTCATAGTCGTGGACGGCAGGCAGCCCGGCTATTCCGACGGGCTTACACTTACCCAGCTGTCTCAGATCTTCGCCGGCCTCGGGTGCAGCGAGGCATACAATCTCGAAGGCGGCTATAGCTCCGAGATGGTATTTATGAATAATATAGTAAACCGCCCGGGGCAGAACGCAAGAAGAGTGACCGATATAATCTATATTGGCGAATAACTGACTTAAGAGTACGCGCTATAAGTAAAGGCCGCCGGACGAAGCTCCGGCGGCTTTTGCGCTTTACCGACGTTTAATGGGTGGTCAAGACGTTTTTGCTGTTATCCTGTAATATTTTAATGTGCGTCCGCAGGGGATTGATTATAATGTATATGATATGATATGTTATTATTAATGGAACAATCCCCAGTAATTTCAGGTAAGGAGAAACCGCGATGAAATATATAATGGGCGTCGACGTGGGAACGTCGGGTTTAAAGTGCATACTGATTGACGAAAAAGGCCAGGTAAAAGTATCGGTTACGGAGAACTACCCGTGCTATACTCCGAAGCCCGGCTGGTCGGAGCAAGACCCTGCGGACTGGAGGGAAGCCGCGGGCAAGGCGATGCGCAAGGCGTCGTCCGCAGTCGAAAAGAAAGACATAATAGCCCTGGGTTTTTCGGGGCAGATGCACGGGCTGGTGGCGCTCGATAAAGACGATAAAGTCATACGCCCGGCCATACTGTGGAACGACCAGAGGACCGCTGCCGAGTGCGAAGAGATAATAGCCGCAGCGGGCGGGCTCGAAGGTCTGCTTAAACTCACGAACAACACGATGCTCACCGGGTATACCGGCGGCAAGCTGTTATGGCTCAAAAAGCACGAGCCGGATAACTACGGCAAGATGCGCTCGTTCCTCATGCCCAAGGACTATATCCGGTTCCTTATAACCGGGGTAAAGGATACCGACGTTTCGGAAGGCTCCGGGACGGGGCTTTTCGACGTGGGAAAACGGGTATGGAGCGATAAGCTCATATCGATACTAGGGTTCGACAAGAGCCTTTTCCCGAAAGCTATCGAGTCGGACGAGATATCGGGGTACGTGACAAAAGAAGCCGCGGAATTCACCGGGCTCGCCGAGAAGACCCCGGTCTACGCCGGGGGCGGTGACGCCGTTATACAGACCACCGGGATGGGCATAGTAAAAGAAGGCACGATAGGCCTTATAATAGGCACGTCGGGCATAGTATCCGCTCCGCTCGACAGCTTCAGCGCAAACAAAGGCGGATTGCTGCAGTACTTCTGCAACAACGCCAAAGGCAAATGGCAGGCATTCGGCTGCGAACTCAGTTCGGGCGGCTCGGTGGAATGGCTCAAAGATACGTTCTACGAGGGGCAGGGCGCTTTCCGCGAGTTGGACGGAGGCGCGATACAAAGCCCGGCGGGCGCAAAAAACCTCATCTTCCTGCCGTACCTTACGGGTGAGAGGTGTCCTTACGCCGACCCGTCGGCAAGGGGAGTGTTCTTCGGCCTTTCAAGGATGCACGGCAAAGGGGACGTTGCCCGCGCCGTGATGGAAGGAGTTACGTTCGGGCTTCTGGATATATTCGAACTGGTGCGTTCCGCGAATCCGTCTATTAAACTTTCGGAAGTCATATCCTCCGGGGGAGGCAGCAGGAGCGCGGTCTGGCGGCAGATACAGGCCGACATATTCGAACTGCCCGTTAAAACGCTTACCGGCGCGGCCGAGGGCGGCGCTTACGGAGCGGCAGTCGTAGCCGGCGTAGGCGCGGGAGTCTTCGTCAGTATCGAGGAAGCTGCTAAAATGCTCGCCGTAGAGACTGTCACCGAGCCGAAGAAAGAGAATTTCAAAACGTACCGCAGGCTTCATGCGATATACAATAAGCTGTATGCCGACCTGAAAGACAGGTTCAAAGAACTGGAACAGGACGTCTGACAAAAAAGAGCAGGACCGGCGGAGAAAAAATGTCGGAAATAAGGTATAACCCGTTTTTAAAAGACTGGACAATGATAGCCGCAAACAGGCAGGGGCGCCCCCAGATGCCTGTGGACTGGTGCCCTTTCTGCCCCGGCTCGGGAAGAGTGCCGGAAAGTTATGACGTATGGAAATACGACAACGACTTTCCGGTGCTCGAAAGAAGCCCTCTGCCCGAAGAGCGGGAAGAAGGCGTATTCAGGTCGAAAGGCGCATACGGCAAATGCGAAGTCATATTATACCACCCCAGCCATACCGTAACGCTTAAAGAGCTGTCAAAAGAGCATATCCGCAAGCTCGTCGACCTTTGGGCGTCACGCTTTGGCGAACTTTCAAAAGATAAAAAGATAAAGTATATCTATATATTCGAAAACCGCGGCGAAGAGGTCGGCGTTACCATGCCGCACCCTCACGGCCAGCTTTACGCTTTCGGCTGGGTGCCCAAGGTTATAGAAACGGAGCTTGCTTCGTCGGAAGAGCATTTTAAAAATACGGGCAGGTGCCTTGTCTGCGATTGTTTGGAACAGGAGCGAAAGTCAGGGGAGCGCGTCGTTTACGAAAACGATGCTTTTTGCGTATTCGTGCCTTATTTTACCGCGTGGCCGTACGGGACGCATATCGTCTCAAAGCGGCATACCGGAAACCTTTCGGAGTTCGGCGAAGCGCAGAAAGACGGCCTCGCAGACGCGCTTAAAAATATTTCGGGGGCGTACGACACGCTCTTTGAGCGGCAGTTCCCGTATATGATGGCGATGCACCAGACCCCGGTCAATATGAAGAAAGACGCGTCGGAATATTACCATTTCCATATAGAATTTTATCCTCCCCTTCGTTCCCGCGATAAGCAATACTTCCGGGCGTCGAGCGAGACCGGGGCCGGGGCGTACTGCAACGTTACGCTGCCCGAAAACACCGCGGCGGAATTGAGGGAAGCTCTTAAAAGGTTTACCGGAGGGACAGATGGAACTCAGTGAGCTGAAGATAGAGTTTGAGAAGATATACGGCCCGGGCGAAGCCCGTTTTTTCATAGGCCCGGCAAGAGTAAACCTTATCGGCGAGCATACGGATTACAACGGCGGGTATGTGCTGCCCTGCGCTCTCGATATGCGCTCGGCATGCGCCGTAAGGCCGCGGGAAGACGGTATTATAACCCTGGCTTCCACCTCTTATCCCAAACGGGTAAGCGCGCGCGTAAATAAGCTGGGCAGATACAAGAGCCTCGAATGGGGCAATTACCAGCTCGGCGTAGCTTATATGATGCGGCGGAAGGGTTACAGGATATCCGGCTGCGATATGCTGTTTGACGAGACCGTGCCGCACGGCAGCGGCCTATCGTCTTCGGCGGCTATCGAGATAGCTTCCGCTCTCGCCTTTGCCGCCCTCAGCAAAAAAACAAAGCTCCGCCTTGACAAGGCGGGGTTTGCGCTTATCGCGCAGAAGGCTGAAAACGAATACGTGGGTCTAAGCTGCGGCATAATGGATCAGTTCGCTTCGGCTATGGGGAGAAAAGGCTGCGCGATATTGCTTCGGTGCAGCGACCTCGATTATTCATATGTTCCTTTCAAACCGGAGAAAGCGGGTTATGTTTTGGTGATAGCGAATACCGGCAAACCAAGGGCTCTCATAGAGAGCAAATACAACGAAAGAAGGGCCCAGTGCGAGAGCGCGCTTGCCGATCTGAAAAAGGTATTGCCGCATATAGCTTATCTTGCCGATCTGACGCCGGAAGCATTTAAAGAGCATAAAAACGCTGTAAAAGACGAAACAGAGAGAAAACGCGCGCAGCATGTCATCTGCGAGAACGCTCGTACGAAAGATGCCGCAAAAGCGCTGGCTGAAGGGAAATATGCCGAATTCGGAAAGATGATGTGCGCTTCCCACGATTCACTGCGTGACCTTTACGAGGTAACGGGAAAGGAACTGGACGCGCTCTATGATATCGCGCTTGAACGCGAAGGAGTGATAGGCTCGCGCATGACCGGCGCGGGGTTCGGCGGCTGCACCGTGAGCCTTGTAAAAAGCGAGGAAGCGGTCAGCTTCATAGCTTACACGAGCGAAAAATATGCTTCGAAGACTGGGCTGGAGCCGGAGTTCTATATAACCGGCGCTGCTGACGGCGCGAGGGAAGAGAAGATTTAATCTCATCCGAAAAGCTTGATAAGCGGCATTATGGCCAAAGGCATAAACAGCGAGAGCACCATATCCGCTGTTTTTAATTTTCTGAGCTTGAGCATGTTTATCGCTATGCCGATGAGTATGGCTCCGCCCACGGCCGACATCTCTTTTATAACATCTTCAGCAATGCCGCTTCCTAACGCGTAGAACAAAAGAACAAGCGCCCCCTGGTATATGAGCACGGAAAACGCTGAGAACAATACGCCTACGCCTAAAGCGGAAGCGAGGAATACCGACGCCACTCCGTCCATTATAGACTTTGTAAGCAGTATGTCGCTCTTATTTTCGAGAGCGCCCTCGAGGCAGCCCATTATGGCCATGGAGCCGACGCAGTAAAGTATTGAGGCCCCCGCAAAGCCTTCAGAGAACGTCTCCTGATTATTATTAAGCTTCGACTGAAGCTTTCCGCCGAGGTTGCCCAGACGATCGTCTTTTTTAAGCAGCGTGCCTATAAGCGTTCCGATAATAAGGCTTATAACAAGAACGAGCGGATTCTGAGTTTTGATAATATATATTACGCCAAAGCCTATTACCCCTAATGCGATAACGTCGAGCAGCGCCGTCTGGAATCTCTGATTGAGCCTGCCCCTGAACAACATTCCTATAAGGCTGCCAGCTATCACCGCGCCGAAATTTACCAATACCCCTGTGAACATGATGTACCTTCTTAATTCTCGTATATTCTGTATATAGTAACTTAAATCTTAAGTATGTTCAATGATTTTGTATTCGGTTGTATATTGAAGGGTTATTTATGCCGGAATGTGTGTAAGCCGGTAGATTTTCGGGATGATAAATTCTTTTAGTCTATGATATAATTTAATCTGCGGTTTATAGCGGGATTTATATTTGATTTGAGATTAAGCGCACTGTTTCGGTGGTATTTTTATAACGGGGAATTATGGGCGAAGATTACGGGACTAAAAGCGGAACTGAAAAAAAGAAGGGCAAAAAGATATTAGCCTGCGTCGGTGCGGTTGTTTTTTTGGCGACTGCTTTGCTGGTCGTCTTTTTTGCTCCTAAAGGGAAAACGGAAAGCATCGCGGACTTAAAAGCCCCGGCGCCTTCGCAGTCACCCGTTGTTCCGGATCCTTCTCCGGTAAGCTCCGGTATCCCGGCTACAGCGGAAGTGCCGGACGACACGCCAGTTGCGCCTCCTTTCATATTCGAGAATAACGCTGATATATTTATGGCTTCGGGCGAAAACGTGATCACGCTGGGAAGCCGGCAGTCTCTTAGCGGGTGCTACAAAGAGATGAATTGCGCGCTGTCCGAAAACAACCGGTATCTTTATTATATAGAGGATACAGATATCAGCACGGGGATGGGAAAGCTGAAGCAAGCCCCGACCGACGCGGTTTCTTCTCCGATCACTGTCGAAGACGGCGTATGCGCCGCGCAGGTTTCCCCGGACGGCAGCCTCATGTATATAAAGAACATACGCGGTGTCGCCGGCGAGTTGTATCTTTATAAAGGCGGGAAATCATCGTTGGTAGAAAGCAATGTTTTGCCTATATACTTCGATTTCTCAAAGAGCGCAAGCTGTATAAGCTATATAGTGCAGGAAAGCGCCGGTACCTTTGCCCTGTATGTTAAAAGAAACGATGAGGAGCCTAAGCTGGTCACGCGCGTCACTGCCGAAGTGTCGATAGACGACGGCGTTAATATAAGCAATATAGGCTGCGTGGTGCCTTTCGATTCCGGCCAGGTATTATATTCGTTAGAAAAAAACTATAATATGCAGCTGTACTTTTACGACTATAGCGGAAAGACGGAAACGATATGCAGCGACGGGTATGTAATCAGGACGTACGCTGACGGCAGTTTCCTTTACGCTGATACAGCTAAAAACAATCTTTGGTATAAATCTCCCCGGACCGTGGCTGTAAATATAACCGGAAATTACAGTTATACAAGGTTTTCCGAAGAAACGGACAGGTTTTTACTCATGGAGCATTTGGGCGACAGCCTTGATGGCTCCAGGGTCATGATGCACGAGGTAGACGAAAACAGGGAGAAGATCGCCATATCAGTTGGGGACGATAGTATATTCGAGATCAATTCAAGGTTTGACTGCGTTGTATATGAGAACAAAGGAGTGCTTTACGCCTCGCGCAAAACAAATGACGGATGGATGGAAACCGACTTGTTTGAGGCGCCCGAAGGCGGTATAGCTGCGGGATCCAAATCGGGAATAGTCGCGCGGTTCGACGGAGCGGGCGATAACCTTTACTTTTTCGACGAGTACAATTGCGGACCGCTGTACAGGTATTCCCTGAAAGACGGCAAGACGGAAAAGCTGATTGACCGCGTCGAAAGCATATATGTCTTTGATAAAACCGCATACGCGCATGCAGCGGGCGACAAACTGCACATGATAGAAGGCGGCATAGTAAAAATGGTATCCGAAGGGGTCCGGAACGTTAAAGAGACACGCGGAGGAGCGTTTCTAATCACCGGCGGCGCGTTCAAATACATTTCCGACAGCTCGATAATCGGGGGCAAAAAGAACAGTTTCACGAAAGAGGCTTCCCTTACCGGCTCAATAAGCTTTAAGCCTCCGCTGGAAAAAGACTTGATTACGGCGCTCGAGGTGTTATCGGACGAGGCAGATTATTGCCTCTACAAACTCGGAGTGTACAGGATAAAAACAGAAGAGTTGATAGATATAAACGACGCTATCACCGTAGCGCAGAAACTTGCGGGCAGGGAAGACATAAGCGAGGCTGAACGCGGCATATTGACTTATATGGCTGAGGGATTTAAGGCATATAATGCAAAAGACCGTAGAACGGCGAAAACGTCTCTCCAAAAAGCTGTAGACGCATACGAAAGATATATTAATTCAGCGGACAGCTAAGACCTGCCGAAGTTTTAAAGAAGCCGCTTTGCTTTTACAGGGCGGCTTTTATTTTCCTTAAAAGCAGCCATATATGCCGCAATTGTACGGCGTAAAATAAGATGTTATAATAATCAGATACATCCTGTGTTTTCTCTTCGATATAAAATATCTGGGGGACATATAATTGGACAGATGGAAAACGGCCTTAAAAACCGGCGCGCTGGAATCGCTGCTTGGAGAAAGCGCTCCTTCCGTCCGCTGCCAAACGCTTAAGAACATACTCGGCAGGCCGGAAGGCGATCCTGAGCTTCAAAGCGCGAAAAAGGCAATAATGGAAACCGGAGCAGCCCCCTCGATGCTGGAAAGCATGCGGACTAAAGAATATTCTGAGATGTTTCCGGAATTCTACAGGGATAAATACAAAGGGCTTTCCTGGCAGCTGTTGATACTTGCCGAACTGGGCGCGGAGGGCAATGCGCCGATAAAAGCGTTTTGCGAATACCTTTTCGCAAACTCGCAGGAACGCGGGAGCGGCGGCTTTTCCACAGATACGAGCATAAAGTACGGCGGCGGAAGGAAGAGCACAACTATACCCTGCCTTACGGGAAACATGATATTCGCGCTCTCGAGGCTTGGGTATTCCGGCGATGAGCGCCTGCTTAAAGCGGCGGAATGGCTGGCGGGAAACCAGCGTTACGACGACGGGGACGGGAAACCTTCAAGCATGGCGGTATGCTGGGGGGACCATAGCTGCTATATGGGCGTTGTGAAAGCCCTTAAAGGCTTTGCGGAGATCCCGATTAAAGCGCGTTCGTCCGCGGTCAGCGCCTCGATAGAGCGCGGGGCTCAATTTCTGCTTAAACATCACGTTTATAAACAAAGCCACGACCTTTCAAAACCGATGAAACCGGGATGGTTAAAGTTTTCGTTCCCGCTCATGTACCAGACGGACGCTCTCGAGATGCTGCTTATATTATCAAAGCTTGGGGTACGCGACGAAAGGATGCGGGAAGCAATAGACCTTGTTGCGTCAAAGCAGGAGGAGAACGGGATGTGGACGGCGCAAAACAACCTTAAGGGGAAACTCCTCGTTGAATTTGATAAAGCCGAACAGGACAAATGGGTAACGCTGAGGGCATTAAGGGTTTTAAAATATTACAACTCCGGCGGAGTAGAGCATGGACGTTAAGCTCGTCAGAGCCGGATCGAAAGACGCTCAATTGATACTCGAAGGCCAGAGAAAGGCTTTTTGGCCGCTGCTCGAAAAATATCAGGACGGCGCAGCAGATCCCGCTAATGAAAGTATAGAGAACATACGAAAAGCGATAGAGAACGAGTACTTCTATCTGATATTCGCCGATGAAACTTTCGCGGGAGCGTTGATGATAGAAAAAGATCCTGATACTTATCATTTAAAACTTCACACTGTTTACGTTATCCCCGGGTTTCAGAACAAAGGCATAGCGGGAGAAGCGATAGATATGGCGGAAAGCCTTCACTCCGAAGCAGTCGAGTGGACGCTCAATACCCCGGCCGATCTTGAAAACAACCGGCACCTGTACGAAAAGAAGGGATATATAAAACGCGGGGAGAAGAAAATAAACGATCTTCTCACGCTTTCTTATTACAGCAAGGCCGGAAGAGCCGCTCATGTTTACGAAGCAACGGAAAGCAGGGACGTAAAGCAGGGCGTCTCTTTCGAGCTGCATAAAGGGCAGCGCTTTTCAGTGGGGCCGAAATACGAAGGCAATAAAGGCTGGGACGGCTGGTATCATTGCGTAGCGGAGAGCGGGAACGGTTGGGTGCCCGAAAGCATCATAAGTTTTGACGCCGCGGAAGGAAACGCCAAAGAAGATTATTCGTCATTTGAATTGAGTATAAAAAAAGTCGAAACCTTAAAGGGCATTAAAGAAACAGGCGGATGGATATTGTGCGAGAACGGTAAAGGTATACGGGGCTGGGTGCCAAAGGAGTGCCTTAGGATAATAATAGAAGGAGGCCGGAAAGAATGAAAACCGGTAAAAAGCCGATACTTGCGGCAGCGCTGCTGCTTGCCGCGCTGCTTGCGATGGGGGGGTGTTTTAACGTCAACGTTTTTAACGCGGATAATACGGCGCCTCCCGCAGAAAAAACACTTCCGCAGCCGCTTCTTTATGACAAAGACGGCGAGGTATTTATGGCGAGCGGGGCGGATACTATAAGCATAGGCAAGGCTGAGGAGTTGTATTCTGACGGTTCCCTGAATGCCGTATTCAGCGGGGACAACAGCAGCCTCTTTTATATCAAATACGGCGGGCGGCAAGTTTCCGGTACGCTTATGAAGCTTAAAACGGACTTGTCGGGCGCACCTCTGCCAATAGCGGACGGAGTATACGCCGCACAGGTTTCAAACGACGGCGAAGACGTTTTGTATATTACAGGCATAGAAGACTATACCGGCAGTCTTTACCTTAAAGAATCCGGCTCTGAGCCGCAGCTTATCGCAAACAGCGTATTGCCGATAGATTACGGTTTCTCGCAGCGGGGAGGATCGATTTATTATATCACGCTTGAAGGCGGCGATACATTATCGCTGTATATCAAAAAAGGCGGCAGCGCTCCTGTAATGGCGGCGGAACATAAAGAAGCGCCGTATATGCAATACGGCGTCTGCCTTGACGATGTCGGCGTTTTGGCCGCCGACGAGGAAGGAAGGCTTCTTTATTCGTTCACCGACGATAACATGAATGAAAAGCTTTGCCTCTATTCCGATGGCGCAAGCGAGATATTGTCTGAACAGGGATGGGCAGTCAGGTTCTTCGGGGGTTTGGATGAATTGCTCTATTCCGAAACGAATTTTTTTACAGGCGCCGCTTCTCTCTGGTATAAAAATAACGGAAAGAAAGCCGTAAAGATAGCGGATAACGCGAGCGCGATATTTTACGGAGAAGACTACTATTACGGGGATTATTATTACGGATCTGTCGATTTGATCGGCAGCGACAGTGACAGGCGTTTTATTATTTCTGAATCGACCGGTGACTATGACTCGAATTTTATATTATATGAACAGGAACTGGGCAAAGGCAAACAGGTTATCTCGGTAACGGACGGTTATTTTCCCGTGACGCTCAGCCCGGCCAGAAATTGCGTTGTTTACGGGTGCGGCGGTAAGACATATATCGCGCGCAAGATACAAAACATCTGGGCAGAATCGGAGCTGCCGGCTTCCCAGGATGTTTATTATTATTCGTCTTTCGACTCATCGGGAAAACATCTCTATTACATTTATTCAGACGGGGGATCCTCGGGAACGTTATGCCGTTACTCGGTAACAGACGGCAGCACCGAAGAGCTCTGCAAAAACATATACACGTTCAGCCTATGCGGCAGCGCGATATACGCCATATCGGAAAACGGAGACGCTTACCGCGCAGAAGATACGGGAATGACGAAGATAGGCGTGAATGCAGACAGCGTAACGGAGGCGCGTGGCGGGGTCTACCTTATACACTATACTAACGATGACGGAGAATACGATGAATACGACGACATTGAGGAATCATCCCCAATCGATATTCAATATGTTGCCGACGGGGAAGACAGCGCGCAAAGCATCTGCAGTGGCGCGTGGGAATTATACGCTTATTCCATAGAATATTATCCTCCGGTCGAAAAGGATCCGTACCGCGCTCTGGATCTGCTATTAGACAGCGCATATTATTATCAGGCGCAGCTTAACGGCGAGGATTACGGCGAGGAGCCTTCGATCGGCCTTGAGAAAGCTATCGAACTGTCGGGGCTCTTTCCCGAGACACCAAACGACGACGATTATACCGCGGGCATACTCGCGCTGCTGAATGAAGGGTTTGAGAATTGCCGGCTGTGGCAGGATGAAGCGCCGGGAGACAAAAAAGAATTATACCGCCTGACCGCCCTGCTAAAGCTTGGAGACGCGATCGATGAGTTTGATTCGGGCGGTGAGGAATACGATTAATATTACATACATCCCCGATTAAAGGGCAAAATACTTTCATACTAGGAAACACTGATTAATTCGATATTTTGTCTTGGCGGCTGGATTTTGTGCCCTGCTGCGTCGCGAAACCTTGAAATAACGCTGTTATTCCTGCGGTTTCGCTCCTTGCATGACTCAAAACCATCTCGCCAATACCGCATATCTCATTTAATCAGTGCTTCCTGAAAGAAAGGTATGAAAGCAGATGCCACGGAACGATAAAGAGAGAAACGACAGCCCGGAAGAAAACCCGTATGACTTTTACGCGGGACTGAATATCGGGTCGCAGACAGAATGCACCGGTATGATACCCACGCCGCCGACGAACGAAGTGCAGCTGGACGGTTACCACGATATATATTCCGTCCCCCAGCAGTGCTCCACCGGAGCGCAAAAAAAGGACGGCGCGAAGGAGCAGAAGAAAAAGAGCTCGGTAAAAGGAAAGAAGGGTATGCCGCCCGCTTAAAGCGGGAAAGGGACTTCATAAGGCCGCTGCTGCAGCGGCCTTGTTTATAGACTAATATACATAATAACAATATCAATAATATATCAGGCCGTGTAACTTTATGCTGAATATAGTTTACAGGCAAGGCGAAACAGCACAGACGGTAATTATCATAAATAGATTAACAAAGTGAGTTTGCGCTGAATCATTTTATAGTTGAATGAAAAAGTATATTATGATAATATACGCCGATAGATTATAAATTTTTAATATTTTAGGAGGAATAAAAATGAAAAAACCGATTTCCCTGCTTCTTATCCTTGCATTTGCACTTGCAATATTTGCCGGATGCGGAAACGCGGGCAATAAGGCCGCGGGCAGCAGCAATGGCCAGGAAGCGACCGCGCCTGCGCGGGCCAGCGACGGCTCGGCAGCTGTAACAAGCGATATAGCTTCCACCGGCTATCCCGTTGTAGATCTCTACTCGGGGTACACCACAGCCAAAGGTGAAATGTATTCCAACCTGTCCGACGCGCTTTCCAGCAACGATTCGACAGCGATGGCATCGCTCTCACTGCTTGGCGTAGCGATGGTCGACATGGCGCTGATCCCGGTCTCATGCTTCGGTATCGGCGATGAAGCGGCAGAGTCGGCATTAGGTTTTATCGGCACGGACGCTCAGTATGAAGAGAACGGAAACACTTATACGGTCTCGTATAAAGGATCGGACGGGAAAACCTTTTCGTTGACAGGCGTTTGGGACGCCGCGGCGAATTCAATGGTCTGCACCGGTTCAACTGACGGCAAGGAAGACATTTACGCAGAATTCCGCAAGACTTCGTATGGATATATCGGTCAGTATTATATGCTGAATAGCGACGGAACATCGGCTGTCTATATAATTACTGTGCAGGGGAAAGACGGGTTTATAGGCATTTCCAACGACGCATCAAAACCCGCCGCGTTTACGGGAAGCGAGCCTGTCGATTATCCCTCCAAGTGCGCCGAGTGGTACGCGATAAACGGCACCGCCGTTACAGGCAAGGCGTCGGACGGCACCGCGATCAACTTCGAGTACGTAGCGCCGGCTGCTACCTGAAATAAATATACTTTTAAACGCAGTGCAAACAAAGGCCTTCCGTTCCGGACGGGAGGCCTTTAAAACAGACATTAAGCATGTTTAGAGTGTTGTAAACATCGCGCATAATATGGTACAATTAACTTTAGTGTTTTTTCGCCCTGAATTTTAAAAAATATCGTGTTTGTTTATTTTGGAGGTACATCAGTGAAAAACCGTACAAAAGAGATCATATTGCTTTCGGTGATGGTGGTAGTATTGGGCGCCGCCGCTTTCTTTTTGCTGCAGGGCAGCGAATTGTTTGCGCAGGCCCCTGCGCCCACGCCTACGCCGGAGGCCACTCAAACGCCTGAGCCGACGCCCGCGCCTACGCCTAAACCGACGGAAACTCCGGCTCCTACGCCTTTGCCCACCCCCGAGCCGCCGCAGGAAGTTACCATGTTGTTTGGGGGCGACGTGATGGCGCACGAGAAGCAGATAGCATATCATAAATTCGGTTCAAATTATGATTTTACAATGGATTATAAGTATATTAAAGATATAGTCTCCAAAGCGGATATAGCCTTATGCAATGTGGAGTCCCCGCTCACAGGAAAGGGGCCGTATTCCGGCTATCCGCGTTTCAATATGCCCGACAGTATAGCGGACGCGCTTTTATACGCGGGGTTCGACGTTATAGCTAACGCCAACAACCACACGCGCGACCAGATGGACGCAGGCATTGCGCGTACAGCTAAGTTTTTTAACAGCAAGGGGTTTACCGTAATAGGTACGGCCACGGGCGAAGCGGATGATAGAAAATACGATATCATCGAGAAGAACGGCATAAAGGTAGGTTTGGTGAATTTTACAAATTCAGTGCAGGGCGGGGGTCTCGGCAGGGATAACATAAATATCGGCGAAGATACCAATAAGCTGGTAAACCTGCTGCGCAGGGGCCAGAAATACGACATCGGATACGCGATGATGAAAGAACAGATAGACGCGATGCGCGCCGAGGGCGCCGACTTTATTGTAGTATACATACATTGGGGCAACGAAGGCCAGATAAAAGGAAACGGGACACAGAAAGAGATGGGCCGGAAGATCGCGGACCTGGGAGCCGACCTTATAGTAGGCAACCATCCGCACGTGCCGCAGGATGTAACGGAATATACTTCGACCGTGACCGGAAAGACGGTCCTGATATATTATTCGCTGGGGAACCTTGTATCGAACCAGTCGTTCGGCTGGGATCTGGGGCACGGATATAATGAGACAAGCGTAATGGCGTTGATAAAGCTAAAAAGAGGCGAAGACGGTAAAGTAGCGGTCGACGCGGCAGGCTATCTGACTACATATGTCCACAAGCCTAACATCGAGGTAAAGTATACGGAGGACGGCGAAGAACATACCAAAAAGACCAAAGCGTATTTTTGTGTGCCCGCGCAGCTTGTGGCGGCAAACCCCGATGCGTATGAAGGAGCGAAGGGATCGCTGCTGAGCCATATCAAGGTAGGCATAGAGAACGGCCATAAGATAGTGGGTAAGTCAGCCGAGAAGTTGGTGTTTTATAACTTCTTTCAGGAGTACAACGACTGGCCATGGTAAATCTGCTGATAAAGACTTTAATGAAAAAGAGCGCGGAAGCGCTCTTTTTGTACATGAACCCCCGGTAAGATATGCCCCGGGGGTTAATTATTTACGTATATACTTTTTGGTAAATGCTCTTATGGCAGATCTACCGTAAGCTTGCAGTCGTCCAAATAAGTTTTGCCTTGCTCCTGCGACCAGCCGCCCTCTTCACCGTTACTATTGATAGATATCTTCTGTTGCTGCGACGTAACTGCGACCCCGTTGACCTCGGTAATGTAATTAACCAAAGGGAGTATCTCAAGGGATTGAATATAAGCTTGTTCGTCGCCGGTTATAGGGATCTGGATTTTCACGTAGCTCCATGTGCCGTCGTAATCGCCGTATGAATATCCAAAACCGCCATAATTTTTTCCGTTAATAATAGTATCGAAATCGAGGCCGTAACCTATGCCGCCCAGGAAGGCTGCCTTTTGCGAGTCTGACCAGCTGTCGGCGCATTTATACAAAAGCCTTATCGATACACCGGTCGGCTTATAGCTGATACGTTCGAGCTTAACTGCACAGCCGTCAAGAGGAAGCATTGTATTTTTAATCTTGATGTAATCACTTCTTTGAATAGATTCGGTTATCGGAGCTTCACCCGTTAGCGCTATAGTTTTATCCGGCTTTAATGTCTTTAAACTGTTGTGACCCGCGGTGGCGTCGAAACTAAAACTCAATGTGCAATCGCCTATGGGTTTCATCCTGCCATCTTTTTGCTTATCGACACTTAGACCCTTTAATAACTTAAGCGTTAAGGTAACCTGCTGCATGCCGGAAAGTGATATTTTTTCGTCGCCCGCGCTGATAATCAGCTTCAGCTTATCTAAAGTTTCTTGTGCATTGCCTGAACTATTATCGTTTAATTGTATATAGTCTGTTGGTGTAAAAAAGTTCGCACCGCAGCGAAATTGATTAATCGTACCGTCTTCGCCTGTGAATATGATGTCGCTGGGGATAAACATATAATCCCTGGTCATATATTTGGTATCGCCGAAGCCTGCGATTTCGCCGGTTAAGTTTGCAGAAATAATAATCTGTTCGCCGTCATACAATACTTCATCGACTTTAGCACTTACATTGTTTAAGAATTGCGCGTCATCGCTTACAGCAGAGAATGTAAAGCTCTGGGCGACGTCTGCGCTGCCGGAAAGGGCGGGAACAGGAGTCTGTATTATCTTTTCGATAGCTGATACAACAGGCCTTTCTTCTTTATCTTCCGCTATATAACGGGGGGCGCTGAACATACTGTTAAAAAAGTCGGCCACCGCCGCCCTTGCATCCGGAATTGCGGCTATTGTAACAACTAGTGCAATTAAAGCTGTAGCCGGAATCAGCCAAAGCGGGCGGGAGGTTTTCCCGCGTATTCGGGTCTTTTTATATACTCTTCTTGAAATTCTGTTCTTTAAACCAAAAGGCACCTCAAATTCCGTTATATTATTTAATAATTCATCTGTTGCTTTTACATCAAAATTGTCAAATATCGATCGAATATTATTCGTCATAAACCAGCACTCCTTTCACAATTCTTCTTAGCTTTGCGTATCCGCGCGATACGCGATTGTCTATTGTATTTTCCTTAAGGCCGATTGCCTTTGCGATTTCCTTTGTGCTCTGGCCGAAATAGTATTTTCTTAAGAATATTTCGCTGTCCAGCCTGCCCAATTCACGTATCGAACGCAGCAGTTCCTGCGCCGTTTCCGCTTTCAGCATAGTTCCTTCAATATCCGTACCTTCATCGCGCAGGAGTATATCGTCAATGTCAGCGCGGTTCAGCAATTTGGATTTAGCTGTGTAGGCATCCGCAGCCTTTTTGCGGGCTACGGTACAGATGAACGCTTTCAGCGATCCCCTGGCTTCGTCAATATTGTTGCGGCATTCGTATACATCGGCAAATACATCTGCAACGCATTCCTCGATTTCGGACTTAGAGCACAGCGCTTGCAGCCTGCCTTTGCAGATCGTATAAACATAACCGGTATAAGCCTGTATGAGCGTTTCCATGCCTCTGGCAGCGTCTGTTTTTAATAGAAGTATCGTTTTATCCATACATTGCCTGCTTTCGTTAGATTCGAGATCTCAACTACATATTCCTTTTATCCAAGTGAAATCTGACATGAAAATGAAATTTTATATAAAGAAGGGGGGGCAGATAGGTGTAATATTATATTAAGGTTAAGCTGTTTTAATTTTTCTTCAGTACCAGCAGGTACCTGTGCTCCTTTGAAGTAAAATACCCCTGCGCCTCGACAGAAACTTCTAATTCGAGCAGTTTGTCAAAGCACCTCTCCACCGAAAACCCGGGGAACTCCCACTCTATGATCTTTGCCATATAGACTAAAGCTCCCACGTCGTAATAGTACGCTTTTGGGAAATCCTCGCTTTCTTCCAACACAGTGAATCCTAAAGCTTTTGCCTCGCTGACCGCGGCCGAAAGGTTTTCCGGGTCGCATTTAAGCTTTGGAGCTTCGCCGAGCAGGAACTCTGACATTTCGCGGTTGTTGAGGTGCCCCACCTGCTGCGTTATGAACGTTCCGCCCGGTTTTAAGATACGGAAGACTTCCGGCAGCCGGAACGATTCGTGCCTGTTTACGACGAGATCGAAAAAAGAGTCCTTAAACGGGAGGCGGGAATCGTCCTGAACAGCCCGAAGCTCGATACCGCGCTCCGAAAGTATCTTTGACGCCAGCTCTATGTTGGGGGGATATGATTCCGTAGCGTACGTCCTGCCCACCTGCGGAGAGAGCGATATAAGAAATTCGCCCCCGCCCGTGCCCATATCGAGCATGACCGTGTCCGGGAGCATGTATTTTTTTACCGTATCCCGGTAGTCCCACGGCAGCGGCTGTTCGCAAAAGCGCCCGTTGATGTGCGAGAAATCCC
>CAZDZY010000010.1:9301-43278 GCA_964510055.1 uncultured Christensenellaceae bacterium | reverse complement strand
GCGGCATGTATTTCGTAAGCCAGAGGTGGCTCGGCGGCATGCTCACCAACTTCAAGACGATAAGGAGCCGCGTAAGAAGGCTTGAGAAGATAGAAAAGATGGAGGAGACGGGCGAATTCGCGCTGCTCCCCAAAAAAGAAGTCATCAAGCTCAAACACGAGCAGGAAAAGCTGCTTAAAAACTTAAGCGGCATAAGGGAAATGAAAGACCTTCCCGGGGTGCTGTTCGTGGTAGACCCGAGGAAAGAACACATCGCGATAATCGAAGCGAGGTCCTTGGGCATCCCGATAGTAGGCATAGTAGATACGAACTGCGACCCGGACGAAGTCGATTACGTAATACCGGGCAACGACGACGCGATCCGCGCCGTCAAGCTCCTTTCTTCGAAGATAGCCGACGCGGTGCTCGAAGCGAAACAGGGCGAACAGCTTACCGACGTTTCAACGCCCGACGCTGCCGAAGAAGAAGAGGAAGAGGAAGAACCCGTGGATATGATGGAATCTCTCGAAGAAGCTCCGGCTGCCGAAGAGACCGAAGCGTAATTCCGGAAGATTATCAGGCTTCTTTGGGTAAAATAGGTTTATTGGAAATAAGGAGATATTTTTTTAGATATGATTAGTGCGAATGACGTTAAGACGCTCAGGGAAAAGACGGGCGCCGGCATGATGGATTGTAAAAGCGCTTTGACCCAGGCTAATGGGGATTTTGACGAAGCCATAAAGATACTGCGCGAAAAAGGTCTCGCGTCCGCGGCAAAAAAGGCCGACAGGATAGCGGCCGAGGGCGTAGTGGAGAGCTATGTGGATGCAAAGGGCGGCGCGGTAGTCGAAATAAACTGCGAGACCGACTTTGTGGCGAGAACGCCTTTATTCGTTGAATTTGTGCGCGGCATAGCAAAGCATATAATGCAGAGCAGCCCGGCAGACGTTGCCGCGCTGCTCGGGCAGCAGGCAGGTTCCGCCACAATATCCGACCTCGTTAAGAATAAGACGGGCGAGATAGGCGAGAAGATCGACGTCCGCCGCTTCACGCGCTTTGAGCTTGCCGCGCCGGGAATAGTGGACAGCTATATACACATGGGCGGAAAAATAGGCGTGCTCGTCGAAGTGGGCTGCGACGCCGCTTTGGCAGGCAATGCCGAATTAAGAGCTTTCGTTCACGACATAGCTATGCAGATAGCCGCCGCTAACCCGCTGTACCTCGAGCCTTCGCAGGTCCCGGAATCGGTAATAGCGAGCGAGAAAGAGATATTGCGCGCGCAGGCTTTGAACGAAGGCAAGCCTGAGAAGATAGTGGACAAGATGGTGGAAGGCCGCATCCAGAAATATTACAAGGATTTCTGCCTCATAGAGCAGCCGTTCGTAAAAGACCAGGACAAGACGATAAAGCAGCTTGTCAAAGAGATGTCCGGCAAGCTTGGCGGAAACATCGCCATCAAACGTTTTGTGCGTTATGAGATGGGCGAAGGCCTCGAAAAGCGCAAGGACGATTTTGCCGAAGAGGTAATGAAACAGACGTCCAAATAAAGCAAAGCATTAGGGAGAGTGGCAAAGGGCGCACTCTCCCTTTTTGCAAAACTTAAGTTTACAGGAGGCGGCTGCCGGCCGGCCGCGTGTATACAATATTATAATATGATCGATACAGGGGAGGACATCTGCCCCTTCCCGTTATCAAGAAAATGAGGATCGACGAACGGCGGCGGTAGAACTCCGCCCTTATAAATGATAAAATAAATATAAGGAGAAACAGCCAATGCCTATGGAGCCTAAGTACAAACGCGTTATATTGAAGATAAGCGGAGAAGCCCTGGCGGGCAGCAAAGAGTTCGGGCTCGATTTTGAGGTGATCTCCTCGGTGGCCGACCAGGTGATAGAAGTCGCAAAGATGGGAGTTGAAATAGGCATCATCGTCGGCGGCGGGAACATCTGGAGAGGCCGCAGGGGCGTGGGCATGGACAGGACTACAGCTGATCACATGGGCATGCTCGCTACGGTAATAAACGCCCTCGCGATGCAGGACGCCCTTGAAAACAAGGACATGCAGACAAGGGTGCAGACCGCTATTGAGATGAAATCCATAGCCGAGCCGTATATCCGCAGGAGAGCGATGAGGCACCTCGAAAAGGGCAGGGTGGTCATATTCGCGTGCGGCACCGGAAACCCGTACTTCTCGACGGATACCGCGGCGGCTCTGCGGGCGGCGGAGATAGAGGCTGAGATGATACTGCTCGCGAAGAATGTTGACGGCGTATACAACAGCGACCCGAAGATGAACAGGGATGCGAAGAAGTACGACCGCATAAGCTACATCGAAGTCATTAACCAGAAGCTCAGCGTAATGGACACTACGGCCGTATCGCTGTGTATGGACAACAACATACCCATAGTGTGTTTCGGCCTCAACGAGAAGGACGGCATCAAAAAAGTGATAATGGGCGAAAACATTGGAACAAGGATAAATTAAAGCCAAAGCGATAAAAGGAGGTTTATTATGTACGTAAAACACGAGGCGCTTGACGCCGCAAAAGCCAAGATGGAAAAATCGACAGCCGCGCTGAAGAGAGAGCTTTCGCATATACGCGCGGGCAGGGCAAACCCACAGCTGCTGGACGGTATACACGCAGACTATTACGGAACGCCGACGCCCATAAACCAGCTCGGCAACATATCCGCCCCCGAGCCGCGCATGATAGTCGTTTCCGTTTGGGATACTAAGGTGCTCGGCGAAGTCGAGAAGGCTATAATGAAATCAGACCTCGGCATAAATCCCGCCAACGACGGCAAAGTAATAAGGCTCGTCATACCGGAGCTCACTCAGGAGAGAAGGTCTGAGCTCGCGAAGACCGTAAAGAAGAAGGGCGAGGACGCGAAAGTAGCCGTAAGGGTGATCCGCCGTGAGGCGAACGAGGCGTTCAAAAAGGCGCAGAAGTCGAGCGAGATAACCGAAGACGATTTTGATGATCTCGAAAAGGAAATGCAGGACGCAACCGACGACTTCATGAAAAAGATAGACGCTCTTGTAAAGGAAAAAGAGCAGGAAATAATGGAAGTATGACGCTAAGGGATGATCCGTTCGGAAAAATTCTGGGGCTCCCCGCAGCTGAAGCCGAAAAAAGGCTTCGCGCGCAAGGCTTCGGAATAGTACGCAGGGAGTATTCTTCGAAACGCGGCGTGGAAGGGGCGGACTCCGAAAGGGTTGTACGCCTTCGTTTGCTGGGGAATAATAACGTGGAAATGCTCATGTCGCGTTTTAAAACAAATATATAGGGTTCCCCAAAAAGCCTAACGCTTTTTGGGGCAATGGTATTAGGGGCCTCTGGAGAAGTCATTGGCGATTTTAAGTTTACTTTTCAGAAAAAAGATAAATAAAGACGCATATATTGGTATAGACAAGACGCTGCTTCCGGTCCACGTGGCCATAATTATGGACGGCAACGGCAGATGGGCTAAAAAGCGCGGGCTCCCGCGCGCCGCCGGGCACCGCGCCGGCGTTGAGCGCGTTCGCACCATAATACGCATGAGTTCCGACATAGGCATTAAATACCTTACGCTTTTCGCGTTTTCGACTGAGAACTGGAAGAGGCCGGACGACGAGGTAAGCGTACTGATGGGCTTGCTGCTGGAATACCTGAAAAAGGAACTGGCGGAGCTCCACGAAAAGAACGTCCGTATAATGACGTTGGGAGACCTGTCGAAACTGCCGAAGGAAGTAAAAGACGAGATAGAGCGCGCTAAGCGCACAACGAAAGACAACACGGGGCTCACCGTCAACATGGCGGTGAATTACGGCGGGCGGCAGGAGATAGTGGATGCGTTAAAAAAGGCCGTAAGCGAGGGCAAAAGCGCCGGCGAGATCGACGAGAAATACGTGTCATCGCTGCTTTCAACGGCAGGCCAGCCCGACCCCGACCTGATAATCCGCACGAGCGGAGAGACGAGGATAAGTAACTTTCTGCTGTACCAGATGGCTTACGCGGAGTTCTATTTTCCGGACAAGCTCTGGCCTGACTTCGACGAAGCGGAGTACAGGAAAGCGCTTGACGTGTTCGTTTCGCGCGACCGTCGCTTCGGCGGAGTGTGATAGAAAGGACATATTTTGTGTAAAAGAATATTGTTTGCGATACCCGCCCTGGGGCTGCTCTTCTGCGTGTTGTTTTTTATGGGGCTGCCCGCGAGGATCGCGGTATCGCTGGTGGGCCTTATATGTATGTTTGAGATGCTGCGGGCTCTCGGCGCGGACGGCGCGAAACCCGTAAAATCTGTGGCTTATGTATTCTCGCTGCTTACATGGCCGGCGTATGAGTATGTAGGCGATCTTGTAAATCTCGACGGAGGGTTCCGGACGCTTGCGGAGATGCTCGTACTCGCGGTAATGGCTATATTCCTGATACTGGTGCTGACGAAGCGGAAAGGGGAAGACGGCATACGGACTGTATATGCCCTCATCTACCCGGGGCTGTTTTACGCTTTTCTGCTCGCTATAATATGCATCGAAAACACGATGCATGCCCGGTTTATGTTTCTTATCGCGTTCGTGGGGGCTGTAATGACCGATACGTTTGCTTATTTCGGCGGCACGCTCTTCGGCAAACACAAGCTTGTGCCCGAGATAAGCCCTAAAAAGACGGTGGAAGGCGCGCTTATCGGAGGGGTGTTCGGATTGCTCGGCGTGCTGCTTACGGGCATACTGTTTCAGCAGTATTTCGAACTTAGCCTGCCTGTATATATGTACGCGATACTCGGCGCGCTGCTCTGTACGCTTTCGCAGGTAGGCGACCTGACCGCTTCCATAGTGAAAAGGCAGTTCGGTGTCAAGGACTACAGCAGTATAATGGGCGCTCACGGCGGGGTCATGGACCGGCTCGACAGCGTGATATTCATAAGCCCCATAGTATGCGCGTTCTATTATATGTTTGCGGCGATATAATAAAGGAGACAGATGAAGAAGGTAGCGATCTTAGGCGCGACGGGCTCTATCGGGAGGCAGGCACTTGATATAGTAGAGAAGAACCCCGGGCTGTTCAAGGTGACGGCGGTCACGGCGCACAGAAGCAGCGATGAGCTGCTCGACATAGCAAAGAAATTCGGAGCGGAGTACATAGGGCTTACCGGCGCCCCTGGCGACCTTGAGTTCGAAAGAAAAGTACCCAAAGGCATTAAGCTCGGTTTCGGGATACAGGGCCTTCTTGAATCGTGCAGCGCGGGCGCCCCCGACATAGTGCTTATCGCGGTGGTCGGAATAGCGGGGCTTCCTCCCCTTATAGAATGCCTTGACAGAGGGACCGACGTGGCGCTGGCTAATAAGGAATCCCTCGTCTGCGGGGGGCATATAGTGACCGAGAAGCTCAAAAATTCAAAAGCCGGGATATTCCCGGTAGACAGCGAGCTTTGCGCGGTCTACCAGTGCCTGAAAGGCACTGACACGACAGGCCTTCGGCGCGTAATACTCACCGCGTCGGGCGGGCCGTTTTTAAACTGGAGCAAGGAAGAAATAGAAAAAGCGACCGTAGAGCAGGCGCTCCGGCACCCGAACTGGCGGATGGGCAAAAAGGTGACTGTCGACTGCGCGACATATATGAACAAAGGGCTCGAAGTCATAGAGACCAAATGGCTGTTCGGGATATCGCCCGATATGATAGACGTTATAATACACCGCCAGAGCATTATACATTCGATGATAGAATATAACGACGGAGCTGTGATAGCCCAGCTTGGGCCGACCGATATGCGGCAGGCCATACAGTACGCGCTGAGCCATCCCAAGCGCCTGGAGAGCCTCGTCGGGCACCTTGATTTCGCCGCGATAAGGGAACTTAGCTTTGAAGATCCCGATACGGATAAATTCCCGTGCCTTAAGCACGCAAGGGACGCTATTACCGAGGGAGGCTCGATGCCTCTGATAATGAACGCGGCGAACGAAGCCGCGGTAGATCTATTCCTGGAGAAGAGGATATCGTTCGGGGACATCGAAAAATGCGTAGCGTTCGCAATGAACAAGTTTTCCGGGCTTAAGGGCAATACGCTGCTGGAGATATATAATACCGACAGGGAAGTAAAAACGTACATCTACGGCAATTTTGACAAAGTACGTATTTTGGAGCATACTTGAAATATAATTGAATGGAGCCCCAAAGAACATTAGTTTTTGGGGCAAAAATGGGATCCCCAAGAAGTCGTAAGACTTTTTGGGCGTAAGTAAACCCGCAAACAGGAGGGAAAGTTGGATATTCTCGTTACAATAATAAGTATATTAGGCGCGATGATAGTTATCGGCATAATAATAATGGTGCATGAACTCGGGCATTACAGTATAGGCCGCGCCTGCAAATTAAAGATCGATGAATTCGCGGTAGGTTTCGGCCCTAAAATAAAATCCTGGGTGAAGAACGATATAAAATATTCCATACGGTGGTTCTTTATCGGGGGATTCACCAAGTTTTACGGCGAAGATGAGGATCCAAAAGACAAGCTCGCGTTCAACAATCAACCGCCCGGCAGGCGCGCGCTAACGATTGCCGCGGGGCCGGTATTCAATATAATATTCGCTTTTATTCTCGTGATATTCACTCTGTGTATTTTCGGGGATTACGTTCCGGCTATAGGCCAGGTCTGGGAGGGGAGTCCGGCACAGGAGGCGGGGCTTCAGCCTGGTGATCGGATAATAGAGATGAGCGGTACAAAACTGGATTTTTATATGGAGATATCCGACATTCCGCCTTCACCCGACTACCTGAACATTACCGTTCTCAGGGACGGGCAGGAAAAGACGTATGTTATACAGAAGCAGCCCGGCTTAACGGGACCCGGTCAGGAAGGCAATTCGGTGGTTTACGAAGAAAAGATGGCCGGTATATCCTTTGGGGCCAAGCCTGTGACTTACGGATTCTTTGAGGCGTTAGCGCTATCCTTTAAATGGATATTTTTTATCTTAAAGGGTACCATAGCCGCCGTTTTTGGCCTCTTTGCGGGGCATACGGAGAACGCGGTAGGGATAGTCGGTATAGTAACATTCATCGGAAGCGCAATAACGAGAAGCGTCCAGAACGTGCTGCAGATCGGCGTTGTCGTTTGCGTAAGCCTTGCTATCATGAATCTGCTGCCTCTGCCCGCGCTCGACGGAGGGCGCCTGGTGTTCATCGCTATCGAAAAGATATTCAAGAAGCCCGTGCCGAGAAAAGTCGAGGGCATAATACACTTCGCAGGGTTTATCGCGTTCATGGTGCTCTTTTTACTTATAACGTACCGGGATATTTCGAGGATGTTCGGTGGATAATATAGAAACCAAAAGGACGAGGCTAGTCTCATTCGGAGGCGCCGCTGTAGGCGGAGGCAGCCCCGTGCTTATACAGTCGATGACGAACACGGATACAACGGATACGGAATCGACCATAGGCCAGATAGAAAGGCTGGAAAAGGCGGGCTGCGAGGCGGTGCGTTGTACTTTTCCAAGCAGAGCCTGCGCTCCCGCGTTCAAAAAGATAAAGGACAGCATAGCCTTGCCGCTTATAGCCGACATTCATTTCGACCCGAAGCTTGCGATCCTGGCTATTGAAAGCGGCGCGGACAAGGTGCGCGTAAACCCCGGCAACATCGGAGGCAGCGAAGCGTTCACAGCCGTTATCGACTGCGCGAAAGCCAATGGCGCGGCAGTAAGGATAGGGGTAAATTCCGGGTCTCTGGAAAAAGCACTAACAGAAAAATATGGAGGCCCCTCACCGGAGGCGCTCGCGGAGAGCGCGATGAACGCGGCACGCCGCGCTTACGACCAGGGATTTTTCAACGTCGTGGTTTCAATAAAAGCTTCGTCAGTGCCCGTGACCGTCACGGCCAACAGGCTGTTTTCGGGCAAGTGCGACGCTCCGCTGCATATAGGCGTAACCGAGGCGGGGATATATCAAAACGCAATAATCAAATCAGCCGTGGGCTTGGGAGCACTTCTTCTGGACGGTATCGGCGATACGATAAGGGTATCGATAACGGGCGACCCTGTGCAGGAGATAGAAGCCGCAAGGCGCATACTTCAGGCTGCGGGCGTAAGGCAGTTTTACCCTGAGGTTATAAGCTGCCCCACATGCGGCAGGACGAAAATAGACGTGGCAAAGCTCGCCGGCGAGGTGGAGGCCATACTCATAGGATCGGGCAAACCGCTTACAGCGGCAGTCATGGGCTGCGTCGTCAACGGGCCCGGGGAGGCGAAGCATGCCGATATAGGCATCGCGGGCGGAGACGGGAAAGCGGCGCTGTTTTCAAAAGGCATACTCATCGGCACATACGATGAGGGCGAGGTCTTAAGCGCTTTTAAGCGTTACATCGAAGAAGATTTTTAGGGGGACATCGTGCAAAAGAAAGCGGATTTTTTTGCCGCGCTCAAAAACAGCGTGGAAATAGACGACAGTTTCGATCTCCGTTTCGAGAAAATACAGCACGACGTCAAAAAGGGGGAATACCTCATCCACTTTGAGAGCAACCTGCTCTCGGCCCAGGTCTACCTCAATATCGAACATTATCTCAAAGAAACGATCGACGAAAAAACAAAACTTTTTGTCTCGTACCGCGACGCGCAGGCAACCGAACCGGAGGATATAGAGGCGCACATCAAAGAGCTCTGCTGCCGGATAAAGCGCCCGCTGTCTCCTTTCATTTCAAAAGCAAGGATGTATTTTGCGGACAGCGCTTTTCATATCGATTTCGCCGACGAGTTCGGTAAAGACCTGTTTAACGCATCGGGATTAAAGGAATATCTTGAAGACTATTTCCTGCGCTGTTTCGGCATCGAAGCCCTTATAATATATGGCCGGTGCGAAGCTCCCGAGGTAAAAAAAGACCCCCGGCCGCTGGTCGTGGAACCGGCTGAGCCGGCCGCGGCGGTAAAGCCTGATACCGAGGCATCCCCCAAAAAAGAGCCTAAGAGGGAGAAGGATTCCAAAGTCATCCACGGCAGCGCGATAACTGGCGATACTATAAATATAAGGGACGTGAACGAAACGACCGGCTTGTGCGCGGTGTGCGGCAACGTCCTTTCGGTAGACTCGTTCGACATAAAGAACGAAGCAAGGGGCAAACGATCGATATTGGTTTTCAGTATAACGGACAATACCTCGGCTATTACGTGCAAAGCGTTCATAGCGAGGGAGAAATGCGCGGGAGTAAAGAACAAGCTCGAAAAAGCGGCGGTAAAAGTGCTGGGCACGGCGGCTTACGACAGCTATTCGAGGGAAGTCTGCATAAACGTTAAAGGCATAGAGCAGACTGAGGCGATAAGGCGGAGGGACAACGCCGAGGTAAAGCGGGTCGAGCTTCACCTGCATACCAATATGAGCGCTCTCGACGCCGTTGCCGACGAAGGGGATGTGGTAAGGCGCGCCGCGGAGTTCGGGCACGAAGCCGTAGCCATTACCGACCACGGGGTGGTGCAGGCGTTCCCCGGGGCGTTCGACGCCGCAAAGAAAGCGAAAATAAAAGTCATATACGGCATGGAAGCGTATATGATTAACGATATCCAGCAAGTCTATAAGGAACGATTTGAGGATGAATACATCGTTTTCGACCTCGAGACAACGGGTTTCAACCCTTACTCATGCGGCATAACTGAGATAGGCGCCGTTCGCCTGCGCCATGGCGAGGTGATCGATACGTTCAGTACGTTCGTAAATCCCGGCTGCCACATCAGCAGGCAGATAACCGAGACCACGGGCATAACTGACGATATGGTAGCGGACGCTCCCTGCATCGCGGACGCCCTCCGCATGTTCAAAGACTATATCGGAGACGCTTATCTCGCCGCCCACAACGCCCCGTTCGACTTGGGATTTTTGTATAAGCACGGAAAAGACAGCGGCCTTAAATTTGAGAACAAATGCCTCGATACCATATGGCTGTTCCATAGGGCAATGCCCGGCTATAAATCGTACGGGCTCGGTAAGCTCGCCCAAGATCTGGGCATAACGTTCCGCCATCACCGCGCTTTAGACGACGCGATGTGCACCGCGGACATAATGCGGATGTGCATGGAAAAAGCGTCTCATCCCGAAAAACCGAAGAAGGTTGACGAGAAGGATCTCGAAGCGTTCCATATCATTCTTCTCTGCAAAAATAAAAAAGGGCTTTATAACCTTTACAAATTAGTCAGCGCATCGCACATGGAACACTTTTATAGGAAGCCCAGGGTGCCGCGCTCGCTGCTCGAGGAGCACAGGGAAGGTCTGATAGTAGGCTCGGCCTGCGAGCAGGGCGAGCTCGTACAGGCAATCTTACGCTATGCTTCCGACGGCGAGCTTGAACAGACAGCGCGGTTTTACGATTATCTCGAGATACAGCCCGACGGCAACAACGCCTTTATGGTACGCGAGGGGCGCTTCCGCGACATGGAAGGCGTACGCGACATAACGCGCAGGATAGCGGCTTTGGGCGAGCGCACAGGCAGGCCGGTCTGCGCGACGTGCGACGCGCACTTCATAGAGCCGGAGGACGAGTATTTCAGGCGCATACTGATGCACGGGCAGGGCTTTGCGGACGCCGACCATCAGGCGCCGCTATATTTCCGGACTACTGCTGAGATGCTTTCGGAATTTGCATACCTCGGCGCGTCAAAGGCTAAAGAGGTAGTAATAGACAACACGCGTTCCATAGCGCGGCAGGTGGAGACCATAGAGCTTCTGCCCGACGAGCCGGCTATGCCCGAGATACCCGGAGCGGCGGAGAAACTCGTCGAAATGTGTTTTAACCGCGCTAAGGAAGTTTACGGAGATCCGCTCCCCGATATCGTCGGGGACAGGCTGAAGTTCGAGCTTGATTCGATAACGAAGCACGGGTACGGGGTATTGTATTACATAGCATACGAGCTTGTACGCCATTCCATGGAAGACGGGTACCTCGTCGGTTCGAGGGGATCGGTAGGCTCGTCGCTTACGGCTACCATGGCGGGAATAACGGAGGTCAACCCGCTCCCGCCCCATTATATCTGCCCGAAATGCAGGAAAAGCGAGTTTGTTTCAGTCAAAGATATAGCGTGCGGCCCCGACCTGCCGCCGAAGAACTGCCCCGATTGCGGTACGGAGTTAAAGCGCGACGGATACGACATACCGTTCGCGGTGTTCTTAGGGATCGACGCCGACAAGGTGCCGGATATAGACCTTAACTTCTCGGGCGATTACCAGCCAAAAGCCCATAAATTCATATTAGACTATTTCGGCGAAGACCGGGTGTTCCGGGCGGGCACGATAAGCAGCGTTCAGGGGCAGACGGCGTACGGATTCGTGAAGAACTATCTTACCGAGAAGGGGATAACGGCTAACAGGGCTGAAGTGGAGAGGCTGGTAAACGGCGTATCGGGAACGAAACGGACTACGGGGCAGCACCCGGGAGGAATGGTGATATTGCCTAAAGGCCGCGACATACACGAATTCACGCCTATACAATATCCCGCCAACGACATGGACTCGGGCTTTGTGACGACGCATTATAACTTCGGCTCGCTGCACGACCGGCTCATAAAGCTCGATATACTCGGCCACGACGACCCGACTGCGCTGCACATGCTCAAATCGATAACAGGCATAGACCCGAGGGACGTGCCGCTCTCCGACCCGGAGACGCTTTCGCTCTTCACATCGACTAAGGCGCTGGGGATAGCACCGGAGCAGATAATGGGCTGCAATGTAGGCAGCCTCGGCATACCCGAATTCGGCACGAAATTCGTGCGGCAGATGCTGCTCGACACGATGCCCACGACTATAGGCGAGCTTATCCGCATAAGCGGGCTGTCGCACGGCACCGATGTGTGGCTCAACAACGCGCAGGATATCATAAAACAGGGGAAGGCGACGCTGCGCGAAGCCATATGCACGCGCGACGATATCATGAACTATCTCGTTTCAAGGGGCATGGACGCCACGGAGGCGTTCTATATAATGGAGTCGGTCCGCAAGGGCAAAGGCCTCAAAGACGAGTGGAAAAAGAACATGAAGGCCGCCGGTACGCCCGGCTGGTTCATAGATTCATGCGAAAAGATATCATACATGTTCCCTAAGGCGCACGCCGTCGCGTATGTAATGATGGCTCTGCGGATAGCGTACTTTAAAGTGCACCACCCGATGGCGTTTTACGCGACTTACTTTTCCGTAAGGGCGGACAACCTCGACGCCGCGTACCTGCATTCTGCGGAAACCGTGCGCTCGAAGATAGCGGCGATAGAGGCAATGGGCAAAGCGGCGTCCGCGCTCGACTCGGCGCAGCTCGTTATTCTGGAGGTCGCATTGGAGATGATGGAGCGCGGCATAGATTTCCTGCCCGTCGACCTTTATAGGTCTGACGCGGTCAACTGCGTCATAGAAGAAGGGGCGCTGCGGCTGCCGTTCACGGCCCTCGGCAGCACGGGCGAAGCTGCGGCAAGGGGCATAGTTAAGGCGCGCGAAGAAGGAGAATTCATATCGGTAGAAGACCTGAAAAGGCGCAGCGGCATATCGAGCGCGGTCATTGCAAAGCTCGAGGAAAACGGCTGCCTGAAAGGCCTCATGAAGAGCAATCAATTAAGTTTGTTCGATATTGGCACCTGATAGTCTGCAGCTTATCAGCAATCGTTATTTTGTTGACTATTGGGGCTTGCGTGGTATAATGGAATGAGTTTTTCTGCGGTCGCTTTAGGACTGCTTAAACAACAGACAGAGACCGGGATCTTGGATGATCCGCGGTAAGACGATAAGATATTGATGATACAGCAAATACATAAGGAGGAAGCGGTAATACATGAAGAGACGCAGGTTAATAACGCTTATAGCGCTCATAGTGCTCGGCGTGATCGTGTATTTTTCATTGGCCGGATTTTCGGTGGACATATACGACTTTAAGCCCCTGCCGCAGCAGGTAAAGCTCGGGCTCGACCTTACCGGCGGGGTATACGCAGTATTCACGGCGGATCAGGGCAATTACACTATCGATGAATTTAACGCGAAGATGTATTCGACAGTAAGCGTGCTTCGCAACAGGCTCGATGAAAAGGGCTATACCGAAGCCACGGTCGTACAGCAGGGTGCCAACAGCATAAGGATGGAGGTGCCGATAAACGCGACGAGCGAAGTAAAGGAACCTGACGCAATTATAAAAGCCATAGTCACGCCGGGCAAACTTGAATTCAAGAACGCTGCCGGGGAGACGATGCTTGAAGGCACTGAAGTCAGCCAGGCCTATGCCACGCAGCAAACCGACCAGTTCGGGGTCCAGAGCATTGTTGTCGCTTTGAGATTCAACTCGGAGGGCTCGGAAAAATTCGCCCTGCTCACCGAAGATGCGTATAATAACCATACGAACATCACGATAACTTTAGACGGAAACGAGATATCTACAGCAGGCGTGGACGATGGCCCGATATACGGCGGAGAAGCTATAATAAAAGGTAACTTTTCTGTAGATGAAGCCCAGAACCTTGCGATGCAGATAGAATCGGGCGCTCTGCCGCTCACGCTTTTAGAAGCTGAGAACCGCTCCATGAGCGCGTCGCTCGGCCAGGACGCTTTGAATACGAGCCTTCTTGCAGGGTTAGTGGGCTGCGCGGTGCTGTTCCTTTTCATGCTCGTCTATTATCGGCTGCCGGGTCTTGTAGCGTGTGTAGCGCTGACTCTTTATATGTACATGATATTGCTTATTCTCGCGCTTATACCGGCTATACAGCTTACGCTGCCGGGTATAGCGGGGCTGATACTCGGTATAGGAATGGCGGTCGACGCCAACGTCATCATATTCGAGAGGTTCAATGACGAGCTTTCCGCAGGAAAGACGCTGCGCGCCTCTATGAAAGCAGGCTTCCATAAGGCATTGAGCACGATCATCGACTCGAACATCACTACGATTATCTCAGGCGCTGTTATAGCATGGTTCGGCGTAGGCACGGTCAAAGGTTTCGGATATACGCTGATAATAAGTATCGTTGTCTCGATGTTTACGGCGGTCGTCGTTACGAGATGGCTGCTGGGCATAATAATTGACTTTAACATTAAGAACTTAAAGCGCTACTCTAACCGCCGGAAAGACTGGCAGCTTTCGCTGAAAGGAGGCGAGTAACATGGAAAAGATGAGGTTTTTAAGCAAAACAAAATACTTCGTTGCACTTTCGGGCATTATAATACTCGCCGGGCTGATCGCGGGACTCATATCCGGGGGCCTTAACCTCGGAATAGATTTCACCGGCGGAAGCATACTGACCATAGAGATGGGGCAGGAGTTCAGCGACCAGGATATAAATACTGCGCTTTCCGCTAACGGTATAGATCCTGCGATGGCGCAGATAGTGCACGCGAGCAAGACCGGCAGCGATATAAATGATCTGGCGGTAGTCCGTATACAGCAGCTTCCCCTCGATACAGATGCAAAACAGCTTCGCGGAGACATATTGAATTCACTGTCAGATAAATATCCGAACGTTAATCCGGGCGAAATAGAAAACGTCGCGGGTACTACTTCGGGGCAGATAGTAGCGAACGCTTTTCTGTCGATCGCGATAGCGGCGGCCGCCATGCTGATATACATATGGATAAGATTTGCGCTGTATTCAGGCATAGCGGCTGTAGTAGCGCTCTTACACGACGTGCTCATTATGACGGCATTCGTGGCAATATTCAGGATACAGGTGAACAGCCCGTATATCGCCGCCTGCCTTACGATAGTCGGTTACTCGATAAACGACACGATAGTCGTGTTCGACAGGATAAGGGAGAACAACCGCCGTTTCGGCGCGAAAGAGATGCCGAGGATGCAGATAGCCGACCTGAGTATAAAGGAAACGATGCCGAGGACGATAAACACTTCGCTCACAACGTTGATCACGATAACCGCGGTCTATATATTCGGAGTGCCGTCGATAAAGGAGTTCTCACTTCCCATAATAGTAGGCTTAATAAGCGGCACGTACTCTTCAATATTCATCGCGAGCGCGATGTGGGTCTGGTTTGAAAACAGAAGAGACAGAAGGATACATAATAAAGCAGTGGCGGCGAAATCAAAAGCATAAAGGAAATTTGTCATGTAAAAAGCCTTTCCCGAGGGAGAGGCTTTTTGTTATAATATAAGAAAAGTATACTTTTGCGGGGTCATAGTGTGATTTTTGAACAGAGGATATACGATTGCGGATGCACGGAAGATAAAGCTTTAGAGATAATGCGCGGGGCGGGGCTGTCGCTTCCCGCCGCGCGGCTGCTATGCCGGCGGGGCATCGGCAGCGCTGAAGAGGCAAAGAGATTTTTGCACCCGGGGCCGGAGCAGCTTTCTGACCCGTATCTTCTGCCCGATATGCGGGGAAGCGTTGACAGGGTCAAAGCGGCGCTTGAGAAGGGCGAGAAGATTATGGTGTTCTGCGATTATGACGCGGACGGCACGTGCGGCGGCTGCGCCCTGTACCTGCACCTTAAGAAAAACGGCGCTGATGTTTCTATAATGACGCCGAACCGCCACAGGGAGGGTTACGGGCTCTCGCTGGACGCCGTAGAAGCGATTGCCGCCAACGGTACGAAGCTCATAATAACCGTCGATTGCGGGATAACGAACGTTGTTGAAATAGCCCGCGCAAAGAGCCTCGGGGTCGACGTAATAGTCACCGACCATCACGAGTGCGGCGAGCTCCCCGACACGCCGTATATAATAAACGCCAAACGGGAGGACAGCGCGTATCCGTTCCCGCATCTCGCGGGCTGCGGCGTTGCTTTTAAGCTTATCGAGGCGCTTTCTTCCCTTGCCGAAGCCGTGAAGTATATCGACCTTATAGCAGTCGGCACGATAACGGACATAGTGCCGCTTATCGGCGAAAACAGGGCTATAGCGCATATGGGGCTGAAAAAACTGCGCAGTGATGCAAGCGCGGGGCTCAAATGCTTAGCGCAGGCGGCGGGGATAGAGCTTACCAGGATAACATCTTACGGCGTAAGCTTCGGGCTCGGCCCGAGGATAAACGCCGCGGGCCGCATGGATACCGCTTCTCTCGCCGTTTCGATACTCAGCGCGCAAGTAACCTCGCCCGGACTGCGTGAAAACGCGCAGGAGCTCTGCGCACTTAACGACCGCCGCAGGCAGGAGGTCGAAGACATACTAAGCTCCGCGGAAGAGATGATACGGGAGCATAAGTATATGAAAGACAGCGTTATAATGCTGGCCGGCGAAACATGGAATACCGGGGTTATAGGAATTGCGGCGGCGAAGATAGCCGAAAAGTATTACAGGCCGTGCGTGCTGTTCGGCGGTAACGAAGGGAAACTTGTGGGAAGCGCGCGCAGCATAGAGGGAATAAACATATTCGAAACATTAGGTAAATTTGCGCAGAGGTATGAGAAATTCGGAGGCCACGCGCAGGCCGCGGGGCTCACTATAGACCCCGGCATACTTGACGATCTGAGGCTTGAGGTATGCCGGTATGCGGACGGGCGTTATAGCGAGAGCGTGTTCAGGCCGAAGAAGATATACGATATCGGTATAGCTATCAAAGATATAACTAAGGATTTCGTTCGCGACATGGAAAAGCTCGAGCCGTTCGGGCAAAGCAACGAAAAGCCCGTGCTGGCGGTATTCGGGGCTGATATAAGGGACACAAAGTTTGTAGGGAACGGCAGAAAGCCGCACATGAAGTTTTCTTTGCGGAAAGGCGGAAATTCCATAGACGCTGTAAACTTCTATTTTAAGGATTCCCATTCCTTCGTTTCAGGGAAGGGCGACTGCCTGTGCGAAGCGGAGATAAACGATTACAGCGGCATGCCGCAGCTTATAGTGCGGGAATTTGCAATGCAGTATGACAAAACGCTCATCGAGGGCTTCCTTGCCGCAAACAGGGAAAATATGATACGAAATTTTATCGGCGAGGTAACCTACATCGCTGAAAACGGCGCTTGTCAAACCATGGACGAGCCGGCATTCGTAAAAGCTTTTGAAACAGAGCTGTCTGAGAGCAGGTTCGGCTTGTGCGTGGCGGCAGCGACCGTGCCCGCATTCAATAGGGTAATTCGCGTAAAGGCGGCCGATGAGGCGCTGAAGGCAGGAGAACTCTCTTTGTTCGACGATAAGGCGTACAGCGCCGATAACTGCGTCGCGTGCTCCGTTCCGGCAGGGCATGAAAGGACGCTTCGGGTTGGCGCCGCGCCCGGTTCGTTTTTTGACGCGGCGATGGCGGACGAATACAAAAAGCACGCGCAGATATATTTTGCCGGAAGGGAAGAGATGCTGCGTGCTTTCCGCGCTTTGCCGGAAGGCGGGATACGCGCCGATGAGGCCGCTGCAGCCTTTGCTGTAAGCCCGGAAAAATGTGCTTTCATGCTGAAAGTGTTTGAGGAGCTCAAGTTGATTGAACCTTGCGGAAGTGGTAGAATACATGCAATAAAAGCTCCTAAAAAGGAACTTCATCAGAGCGCCGCATACAGGAGCTTTGAATACTTTATATCAACGCCCCGAAAAGAATAAATTATTCAGGGGTTTGGAGAACGGGCATTGGAAGAACTGACGGAAAAACTTAAAAAGAAGAATTACAGTCCGGCCGATCAGGCGTTTTTTAAAAAAGCCTATATCTTTGCGGAGAAGGCCCACGAGGGGCAGACGCGGCTTTCGGGCGAGCCTTTCTTTATGCATCCGTACGAAGTCGCGAGCATACTCATTGACCTTCAGCTGGACATTACGACGATAGTCGCCGGGCTGTTCCACGATATAGCCGAAGACACGCGTATGACGATAGGGCAGATAAAGGAACTGTTCGGCGAGGAGATAGCGAAGCTCGTTGACGGGGTCACTAAAGTAGGCCAGGTAGACTTCCTTTCGAAAGAGGAGAACCAGGCAGAAAACCTTCGCAAGATGTTTCTCGCGATGGCGAGCGATATACGCGTGATACTCGTAAAGCTTGCCGACCGTTTGCACAATATGCGCACATTGAAATACCAGAGCAAAGAAAAGCAGATAGAGAAATCGAGGGAGACCCTCGAAATATACGCGCCTCTGGCCCACCGCCTCGGCATCAATACAATAAAATGGCAGCTCGAGGACCTGTCGTTAAAATATCTCGACGAGGGAGCGTATTTCGATATAGCTGATAAGATATCGGAGACGCGCGCCCAAAGGAACGAGTATATAAACGGCGTCATAGAAGAGATAAAAGGCCTGCTTAAAAAAATAAAAGTGGAGGCCGAAGTGGAAGGGCGGCCTAAGCATATATACAGCATCTACAGCAAGATACACAACAAACAGCGGGAGTTCGAAGAGGTCTACGACCTCATGGCTATCCGCATAATAGTCAAAACGGTGAGGGATTGCTATGCGGTGCTGGGCACCATACACACGGAGTGGAAGCCTATCCCCGGTCGCTTCAAAGATTATATAGCGGTGCCGAAACAGAACATGTACCAGTCGATCCATACGACCGTGCTGGGCAGCGACGGAAGGCCTTTCGAGGTGCAGATACGCACAAAGGAGATGCATACCACCGCCGAGTACGGCATCGCGGCGCACTGGCGCTATAAGGAAGGCGTAACGGCCGACAAAGACATGGATAATAAGCTCGCGTGGCTCCGCGACCTTCTCGAATGGCAGACGGACATGCGCGACTCAAAGGAGTTCATGGAGTCGCTCAAAGTCGACTTCTACAGGGACAGGGTTTTCGTATTTACGCCTAAAGGCGACGTCAAGGAGTTCATACAGGGCGCTACGCCCCTTGATTTCGCGTATGGAGTACACAGCGAGATAGGCAACAAATGCACTGGCGCCAAAGTTAACGGCAAGATAGTGCCATTAGGGCATGTCCTTAAAACCGGCGATATAGTGGAAATAATAACGTCAGCGGCGTCGAAAGGCCCTTCGCGGGACTGGCTGAAGGTAGTAAAGACGTCGCAGGCCAAGAGCAAGATAAAAAACTGGTTCCGCAAGGAGCTCAAAGAAGAGAACATAGAAAAAGGCCGCGAGATGCTTGAAAAAGAAGCGAAGCACCGCGGGTACGATTTTAAAACGCTGTTCCGGCCGGAATGGCTCAAAGGTGTATTCCGGAAATTCTCGCTGCAGTCGGTCGACGATATGTACGCGGCGGTCGGGTACGGCGGCATAGCTACCGGCCAGATACTCTCGAAACTGATACAGGAATACAACCGTGAGAACAAGGCGGAAACAATAAAGCAGGAAACGAGAAAGCCGCGGCGCCGCGATTCGGGCGGCATAGTTGTAAAGGGATACGACGACATGCTCGTCCGGTTCGCGAAATGCTGCAATCCCGTGCCGGGCGACAGCATTACAGGCTATATAACGCGCGGCAGGGGCGTATCGGTGCACAGGAGCGACTGCCCGAATATTAAAACTGAAGACTTCGAGCAGGGGCGCATGATAGACGTATCGTGGTCGAAAGGCGAACTCTCTTCGTACAACGTTGAGATACAGATGAACGCGGACGACCGTCATGGGCTTATCGCCGAAATATCCAACAAGATATTGAACATGGGCATACCGATGACGTCTGTAAACGCGAAGATGGGGAAAGGCGGCACGGCCGTAGTGATAATAGGCATAGAGATATCCGATATATCGCAGCTCGATATTATGTTCAAAGGATTAAAGTCGATAGCGGGCGTGCATGAAGTTTTCAGGATACATAAGTAAAAACCATTGATTTAATGATGTATGCTGGATTGGCAGCATACCGATCAATCAATGGTTTAGAAGGGGCTCCGGAAAGCCCGCAGGCTTTCTTAGCTGAGGAGGAATAATGACAGCTGTTGTACAGCGCGTCTCCGGCGCTTCGGTCACGGCGGGCGGAAGGGAGACGGGGAGGATAGGCGAAGGGCTTTTGCTGCTGCTCGGGGTCGAGAAGGGCGATACCGACGAAGACCTTGATTATATAGTCCGCAAAACTGTTGGCTTAAGGATCTTTGACAACTGCGGGAAGATGGATAAAAGCGTAGCCGATATAGCGGGGGAGATACTCGTCGTATCGCAGTTCACGCTATTGGGCGACGCGAGGAAAGGAAAGCGCCCGGACTTCGCGCGGGCTGCTGAAGCGGCGGAAGCACGGCATATGTACGAAAAATGCGCCGCGGCTTTCCGGGCAATGGGCATAATAACAAAAACGGGCGAATTCGGCGCACATATGGCGGTGGAATCTTCGGGCGACGGGCCGGTGACCATACTGCTCAACTCGCGGCGGATCTTTTAACAGCGGCGTACAGGAGACAGGAGAAATGAAAGTAATACAGGTCGAAACAGCGATGGGGGCGAATACATATATAGCGTTCAGGGAAGGCGCGGACTGCGCTTTCGTAGTCGACCCGGGCGGCGACTGCCCCGGGATACTCTCTTGGCTCGAAGATAACGGGCTCGAAGACGTTACGCATATACTGCTGACGCACGGGCATTTTGACCATATAGCTGCGGTTGCGGAGCTTAAGCGCGCGACGGGCGCAGAGGTATGCATACACGAGAGGGATATCGGCATGCTGAAAAGCTCAAAGGAATATCTGGCCGCAACGATGGGATTCCATATCCAGCCGTGCGAGGCGGATATAATACTGCGCGGCGGAGAGACGATAGAAGCGGCTGATATGGACGTATACGTGCTGCATACCCCGGGGCATTCGGGAGGAAGCGTATGCTACATTGCCGAAGGAGTTATGTTCTCGGGCGACACGCTGTTTCATTTGTCCGTCGGGAGGACGGACCTTCCGGGAGGAGACCCGATCGAGTTTAAAGACACGCTGGATAATAAAATATGCGGCCTTAAGCATGATTACACGGTCTACCCGGGCCACGGCCCGGACACCACGCTTTTCAGCGAGTTTCGCAGGAACCCGTATTTAAAGAGGCCTGAATGACGGGGCTTTTCACAGGCAGTTTTTTTGGCGACATATGCGAAGAAGTAAGGCTGTTTATAGACACAAGAAGGATAGAACAGCTTGCCGGACCCGCGCCACTTGCCGAAGGCTTCAGCCTACTGCATCACGCAAAAGAAGAAGAGGGCAGGGTAATAAGCAGGTCGAGCCTGTATCTTGACGGCGCTGTTGTATCGGAAAACGAATATGATTGCGATCTTGGAATAGGAGCGCTCGAACAAAAGCGCAGCGCTAAGCGCGCGGCGAAGATAAGCGCCTACCGCGCTCTGTCCGGATATTTCGGCGTATCGATGCCGTGGGGCTCGCTTACCGGCATAAGGCCTACAAAGCTGCTTCGCGACAGCGAAGCAAGGCTGGGAGAACAGGGCGCAAAGGCGCTTTTTTTAAACGAATTCGACGCATCTCCGCAGAAGTACGAATTTGCGAAAAGTATTATTGATTTACAAAAGCCGTTATTTCCCGCGAAAAACGAAACGGACGTATATATAGGCATACCGTTCTGCACGTCGAGGTGCGCCTACTGTTCGTTCGCTTCGAATACGCCGGACGTTTTTAAAGGCGCGGAAGACAGGTATATAGCGGCTCTGATGGATGAGCTTTCGGAAGCGGAGGAGCGGCTTTCCGGCGGCAGGGTGCGTGCCGTTTACATAGGCGGCGGGACTCCCACCGCCTTAAGCGAAAAGAACCTGCGTAAGGTGCTCAACAGGGCGGCCGATATCGCCGAAGGCGCGAGCGAATTTACGGTAGAGGCCGGGCGGCCGGACACTATCACCGAAGAAAAGCTTAAGCTGATCAAGGAGGCGGGAGCGGGGCGCGTAAGCGTGAACCCGCAGACGCTGAGCGATGAAACGCTTATACGCATTGGCCGCAGGCACACGGCAAAAGACTTCTTCAGGGCTTATGAGCTGGCGGTAAAGATGGGATTTATCATCAACGTCGACATTATAGCGGGCTTGCCGGGAGAAGGAACAGCCGACTTAAGATCGACGCTGCAAAGCGTAATAAGCCTTTCGCCCGAAAACATAACGGTGCATACGCTGGCAATAAAGCGCGCATCAAGGTTCGCTGAAGAAAACACCGAGGCTTTCCCCGGCGACTCGGAAACGGCTGATATGGTCGGCGAAGCGGAACAAATCCTGCGCTCAGCCGGATATCATCCATATTACATGTACCGCCAGAAATATATGAAAGGCAGCTTAGAGAACGCGGGCTACTCGAAAAAAGGGTTCGAGTGTTTATATAACGTCGACAACATGGAAGAGCTTTGCGGCGTGGAAGCGTTCGGCGCGGGCGCGATATCAAAAGATGTTTTCGGCGGCGGCAAAAGGATTGAGCGCCGGGCGAATATAAAGGACTTAAGGCTGTACATACAAAAACGGGGATTTTAAACGTAAATGCGTATATAATTATCGTGGTTAATCGATTCTTCGTATGGAAAGATTTAATAATTAAAATCTTGACAGATCCTCAAAAGTTGTATAAACTAGTATTTGTAATAGCATCCAATAATGATCTATAGAACATACTTTAATAGATATACTTTAAATGATTATTTGTAGTATTAGTCAGACTTTTATTTACAGTATTTAACAGAGGTGATGTCTATGAAAGTATCATTTAAGCTTTTCCAACGATTCGGCAGGAAGCACTACCGAAAGTAGTCCTATTCTAAAAATGATTTGTATTATTGGGGTTAATATTTTGATGTATCAAGTATTGATCTTATTGTGTTTATAGTCAACAATAAAACTAACGAAGGAGGTGATGTCTATTGATAAAAATAATAAAATTATTAATAGTATTAGTAGTAGTATTAAGTTTTATGATTGGCTGTACGCATTCTAATTCTTCAACTGTTACAAATACGGTGTCTTCAACTCTGCTAAATGTTGATGTTTCAGATGGGGTAAATGAAAGCGCAGCTCCGATGCAGTTCGAGAGTGAAGAAGACTTTTTAAAGGCTATAAAAACCAGTAGTGAGGAGAACAACATATGGGGCATTAACGATATAACTTATTATTATCGTCCGAAAACTTTGCCTGAAGGAGCTATTCTAAAATATATTCAGGTTCGTGATACATATGTTTTGTTTAAATATACTATAGATACGGATAAGAAAAGTACAGATACAACAAAAAGTATGCTCTTTATGTGGTATAGAAGTTTTGACGGAGGCAGAACTCATCCGGATCCTCAGGAATTCATAAAAGAGATGTCTGAACGTAGAGGCAACAGTATTATGAGTTTGAATGGGCAGGCTGAAGATACAACATATATGGCGGATAAAACTTTTAATGAGGGAAAAGCATCGATAGATACAATGACAAATCCAGTATGGCGAGTATATTGGGTTCACAACGGTGAATGCTTTAAAGGAAATATTCCATACTCAATACAAGAAGCAGATATAGCAAAATACCTGGAGATGGAAAAAGTGCTGATAGAATAACCTAAAAGATGAAAATCCGGCTGAAACACGCCGGATTTTCATCTTGACAGGTATTAGCACAGGAAAAAAGTTATACATACGTATTGAACCTCTGTTTGCCATGCGAAAGGCGAGGAGAATTGTTAAAATGAAAAAAACCGTATTATTTTTTGTAGTTATATTAAGCCTTGCTTATATAGCCGGCTGTTCAGGGCCCGCGCAAAGCGCGGCAGTGCCTGAAACGACTCCAGTCCCTTCTCCGGAAGTCCAGACTTCCGCAACGGCGCCCGGCCCGAATGAAAGCGCCCCGGGTCTGGAAGCATCCGAAGACCCTTACTGGGAAGTCGACAGCCTTGAAGCGTTTGATGAGCTTATGTCAAACGCGGACGGTTATGCCTATTATTATATATTCGAAAAGGTGCCTGATGACCTGAAATTCGCAGAGGTAGGGATAAAACTAAACATGGATCATTATGCCATCACGTTTTTGAACTCTAAGAATGAGCGAGTACTGTTTTATGTTTTTACAATTCCTGAGGATTATAAAGGTAACACTGGTAAATTCAATGAAATGGAATTGGATGGTACTACTTACTATTGGTCTGAAGAATATTATGAGGGCGAACTGCTTGTATCATATTTTCAATGGGAACAAGATAATAAGATATTTTTGATCCATCCGAAGGAGCCAATCACCGAAGATGTAATAAGGAAGTACAATAAGCTTACAAAGGTAGAGTTCAACAAGGGCAAAGAAAAGGTCGGTATGGATACCAACATAGCTCTTATAAGTGATATTGAAAAAATCACTGAACTCGTGAGAAGCAATCCGGAGATACATTTTCATACTGGTATAGTGAATAGAGGATACGAGGACGATTTGCTGAGGTAAACGACGCTTGAAAATCCGGCTGAAATATGCCGGATTTTTTTATAATCTTAGTTGTTTATGGCGGGCAATCTTCAATTAACGCCTGTAAAGCTAAAAAGATATTGACACAACGCGCAGCTTAAAATATAATCTTGAATGTTGACTTATCCGGATTCGATCGATGCAGCAGTTTTTAGCAGCGCCCGGAAACAGCAAAGGTTTGGGGCGGTAAACATTTTTCCGGGTCTTTAAAAATGTTTATTTCAGGGGTTGTGAGGCGATTGGAGTATTGCAATGAAGATAGATATCGCTGATGCCGTCCGGAATGAGGGCGAAGTTTATACGAGCGTTTACGACGGGGAACTCGCGGATATCGACTTTATGGGCGAGGCGTATAAGTTTCCCAAAGTGCATGTGGACGCTGAATACCGTTTCGACGGCGAAGGGCTGACAGTCGAGGGCGACTTCAGGGCGAAAACGGAAGTCGAATGTTCGCGGTGCCTAAAGGCGTTCATGTACCCGGTGGAATTCGAGTTCATGGAGTATTACGCGAAAAACCCGCAGCAGGACGAGGGCGTGTACGCATATGCCGGAGATATAATAGACCTCGGCACCATGCTGCAGGACAATGTGATAATGAACCTCCCTATGAGGTTTTTGTGCAGGGAAAGCTGCAAAGGGCTCTGCGCGATATGCGGAAAGAATCTTAACGAGGGCAAATGCGGCTGCGAGACGAAAAAGGTGGACAGCCGCCTTGAAAGCCTTGCGGGATTTAATACAGGTAAAGAGATCGAGGAGGAATAACATATGGCATTACCCAAGAGAAAAACATCGAACCGTAAAAAGCATGCGAGAAGGGCTTCGAACTGGAAGCTCCATATTCCCGGCATATCCGAGTGTCCGCAGTGCCACGCGATGAAGCTTTCGCACAGGGCCTGCCCCACATGCGGCTTTTATAACGGCAGGCATGTAATGGACACCGAGAAAAAAGAAAAAGCGGAATAAATTGTTCTCAAAGCACTCAAGACGCACAGAAATGTGCGTTTTTTATTCTCTGATGATTTGGCCTTTATTTCCCGGTAAACTAAGGGAAATCATACTTTTGGACGCATTGGGGGTCCCGCGCGTTTTGGGTTAAAATAATAAAATGTATTGCAATACTTTTGTATTTTATTATATACTACAAGCAGTATAAATTTTGGCTGTAATAAACTATAGCTAACATTTTAAATATTCGGGGCATTTTTGAGGTGGCAGGCATGAAAGTAATCGTAGACGCGATGGGAGGAGACAACGCTCCGCAGGCTATAATCGAAGGATGCGTGCTTGCGCTGTCCGAGAATCAGAGCCTTGAGATAACACTCGTCGGCAAGGAAGACGTTATTTCGGGCGAACTCGGTAAATATGATTATGATAAAAAGCGTATAAATATAGTAAACGCGACAGAAGTTATAGATATGGCGGAGCCGCCGGTGGAGGCGATCCGCAATAAGCGCGATTCTTCGCTCGTGCGCGGCATGCGGCTGCTGCACGACGGCGAAGGGCAGGTATTCATAACCGCGGGCAGCACGGGCGCGACTATCGCGGGGGCGACTTTTATAGTAAAACGCATACCGGGAGTCAAACGCTGCGCGCTCGCGCCGTTGCTGCCTGCGAAAACGGGCAAGGTAATGCTGATAGACTGTGGAGCGAACTCTGAATGCCGTCCGTCTTATCTCGCGCAGTTCGCGCTGATGGGCAGCATATATATGCAGAAGATGGAAGGCATCGCCTCACCCAAAGTCGGGCTCGTCAACATCGGTGCCGAAGAGGAAAAGGGAACGGAGCTCACAAAAGCTTCGTATCAGCTTTTGAAAACGATGCCGATTAACTTCCGCGGCAATGCGGAGGGCAGGGAACTTCTTTCAGGGGATTTCGACGTTATAGTATGCGACGGTTTTACCGGCAACGTGATACTCAAATTCCTCGAAGGCGTTGCCGATACGCTGTTTGCGGCTTTGAAAAAGCAGCTTTACAGCAGCCTTAGGACAAAGATAGGAGCCGCGATCTCAAAACCCGCTTTCAAAAGGTTCAAAAAGGACCTTGATTACACCGAGTACGGAGGGGCGCTGCTGCTTGGAGCGGCCGGCGGGGTACTGAAGGCTCACGGCTCTTCCAACGCGAAAGCTATAAAAAGTACGTTGCGGCAGGCGGCGGAGTTCGTAGAAACCGATGTCGTTAATATAATAAAAAAAGAGATTTCGAAAATATCACTCGACGATTAATTAGAGTACAGGAGGTTTAAGGATGGTATTCGAAAAAGTAAGAAAGATATTATCAGACCAGTTGGAGATCGACGAAGAAAGTATAACGATGGAATCCGACCTTGTGGAAGACCTTAAGGCGGACTCGCTCGCTATAGTGGAGCTCATCATGGACTTGGAGCAGGAATTCGACCTCGACATACCCGACGAGGAACTGCCCAAGGTCGTAACGGTCAAAGACGTAGTACAGTACATCGAGAAGAATGTCGGAGGATATTAAATTTCCGGTAACCGGGAAACCCGGTTACCGCTTTTTTTGATGGTGGCGTCGGGGATCTGTTAAGATCCCCGTGAAGCTAAGGGGTGCCCCGGATAGGTTCTTTTTCCGGGACGATGGGTGATGGACAAAGATATAAAAGGATTGCAGGAGAAAATAGGATATTCGTTTTCCGATGAAGACCTGCTGAAACAAGCGTTCGTTCATTCCTCGGCCGACAAGGGCGAAAGCTACGAGCGGCTCGAATTTCTAGGCGACGCTGTTTTGGAGCTCGCTGTCAGCGAACTCATTTTTTTAAAGAAACCGGGATTTACAGAAGGCGAACTTACAAAAGCCCGCGCTGCGCTCGTCAACGAAGGCATGCTGTTTGCTGTCGCTAAAGAGCTTGATATAGGAAATTATATCGTCCTCGGAAAAGGCGAACAAAATACGGGCGGGGCGGAAAAGCAGTCGATACTTGCTGATGTGATCGAGGCTATGATAGGGGCCGTATATATCGACGGGGGGTTCGGCAGCGCGAAAACGGTAGTGCAGAAGCTTATGAAAGCAGGCGTAGACACCGTGCTCTCGGGGGGCGGCCTTAAAGATTATAAGACGAAGCTGCAGGAACATTATCACAAACAGGGCATAAGCGATATAAAATACACGGTATATAAAGAGGAAGGCCCCCCGCACGACAGGGTGTTTTTTGTTAAGCTCTATGTCGGCGGAGAGGAAATGGCGCAGGGCAAAGGCTCCTCCAAAAAAAATGCAGAACAAAGGGCTGCCAGGCAAGCCCTTTTAAGTTTAGGGCCCCTGAAAAGCTAGTTTCAGGGGCTGAAAATTTATAAGTAAAAGGAAGAGTAGTATGCTTGATTATTCGAAAGTAAAAGCCGCGGATGAAGAAGTTTATACGGCCATGATGGACGAGCTTCACCGGCAGCAGAACAACATCGAACTCATAGCGTCCGAGAATTTTGTCTCGGAAGCGGTGCTTTGCGCGATGGGGTCGCATCTTACCAACAAGTATGCCGAAGGTTACCCGGGAAAACGCTATTACGGCGGATGCGAATTCGTCGACGTGGCCGAGAACCTCGCGAGAGACCGCGCAAAGCAGCTTTTCGGAGCGGAGCACGCTAACGTGCAGCCTCACTCTGGCGCGCAGGCAAACAACGCCGTGTATTTTGCGGTGCTGGAGCCGGAAGACACGGTAGTCGGAATGAACCTCGCGCACGGGGGGCACCTTTCGCATGGCAGCCCGGTGAACATATCGGGCAAGTACTATAAATTTGTGCCGTACGGCGTAAGGCAAGACGACGAGCAGATTGACTATGACGCTCTGCGCTCTGTCGCGCTTGAAGCGAAACCTAAGCTTATAGTGGCGGGCGCGAGCGCTTACCCGAGAAAGCTGGATTATAAAAAGTTTCGCGAGATAGCGGATGAAGCGGGAGCATTGCTGATGGTCGACATGGCGCATATAGCGGGGCTCATAGCGGCGGGGCTGCATGAAAGCCCCGTGCCGTACGCCGACTTCGTTACGACGACGACGCACAAGACGCTGCGCGGCCCGAGGGGCGGCATGATACTGTGCAAAGAGCAGTACGCCAAGGCAATAGACAAGGCGGTGTTCCCGGGTACCCAGGGCGGCCCGCTGATGCACGTGATAGCCGCAAAGGCCGTATGCTTCAAGGAAGCGCTCACAAGCGAGTTTGCCGAATACCAGAAAAGGATAATATCCAACGCGCAGGCTTTGGCGAAAAGCCTTACTGAAAACGGCGTAAGGCTCGTTTCGGGCGGCACGGATACGCACCTGATGCTCGTAGACCTTACCAAAAAAGGCATAACGGGCAAGGACCTGGAGGCGATGCTTGGCAGGGCAAATATAACCGTAAATAAAAACGCCATACCATTTGAGACGCAGAGCCCGTTCATAACGAGCGGTATCCGGGTAGGCACGCCCGCGGTGACCACGCGGGGCATGGACGAGGCTGATATGAAAGAGATAGGATCGCTTTTGTCCGCGATCATCGACGGGGGCGAAGCCGCAGTGGAGGGCGTAAAACAAAAAGTGCTGGCGCTGTGCTTAAGAAGGCCGCTGTATAAGTAAATAAAAAATATTTGAAGGATATATAAAACGGCATAAGCTATGGCTATGCCGTTTTTAAATATGGAGTAATAGTTTAAAAATAGTACTTGACAAAAACAACCATGGTGACTACAATTGTAGTTAGAGAGTTGCACGAGTAAGGTGTAACCTACTTGAGGAGGGCCGAATGAAGAAATCACTTTCCAAAGCGGAATGGGCGGTAATGTCCGCGCTGTGGGAAAAACCCGATCAGACTATATCGGGCATAATCGAGACGATGGGCGATCAGATGGATTGGAAATACAATACATATGTTACATATGTATCGAGGATGTGCGAAAAAGGCCTCATAGGCTACAAGCATTTCGGGCGCGACAATTTTTACTATCCTCTTGCAGGAAAAGAGCAGTGCATCATGGCGGAAAGCAGGGATATACTGGACAAGTTCGGGAGCCGCACAGCCAAGGAATTACTTGTTTATATGATACGCGACAGCGTTCTGACCGCAGAGGACAGGGAAGAGTTAAAGGCGCTGCTGGACGAACTAAACAAGAGGGGGGAGAATAAATGAATACTATCATTAATGCTCTGCTCGAAATCACGGTATTTTCCGCAGTGTTATACGGAGCGATACTGCTTTTCCAAAGAGTGTTCCGAAAACACATTTCGGCGGCGCTAAATTATGCCGTTTGGGCGCTTTTGATACTGCGGCTTGTTATACCGGCTACTTTCGACAGCGGGCTACATCTCTTTATAATACCTGATGAATCGAAACAGGCTGTATACGAGACGGTTTCAAATGATAACGCTCCGCCGCAAAGCTATCCGCTGACATATCAGCCGACATCGGAGGATCCTTCTTTTGAGGCTCCGATAAGCACTGAAACCGATAATACCCCCTTAAACAGCCAGGACCGGGTAAAACCATGGAATTTAAGCTGGCAGACAGTATTGGTAATTATCTGGGGGGCGGGCGTTTTTTTCTCTTTCGCTTTTGTGGCGATACTTTGCCGACGGCTCCGGCAGAAAATTAAACGCTGCGGAGCCGCCGCGCCGGGATATGTCCTGAGGCTCGTAAATAAATGCAAAAGCGATATGGGTATCGGAACTGAAATAAAGGTATCCGTGCAGGGATGGTTGAGATCACCCGCATTGTCCGCGTCGTTTAAGCCAATGCTGCTGATCCCTAAGCATATGCTGCAAACTATGGATTTAAGTCAGCTTGAATTCGGAATACGGCATGAACTTGCGCATTACCGGCGCCGCGACCATTTGACGAATCTTCTGCTGGCGGCGTTACGCTGTGTTTATTGGTTTAACCCGGTCATATATTTGGCTTTTCGCAGCATGCAAACCGATATGGAGACCGCATGTGACGCACGTATCACGTCCCGGCTTAAAAATACTGAACGCACGCGCTACATCCGCACAATGATCGACTTGGGCGGGAGCGGCAATATGCAATACGTGTTGGGCATGGGAATGAGCAAAGGAGGAAAGGAAATGGAAAAAAGAGTGCGCGGGATATTCATGAAGAAAAGGACAAGGCTGCCCGTAAGAATGGCTGCCGCATTGCTTGCGGGATTGATGCTGATCGTATGCTTTACGACGGCCTGCCGGCCGACGGCGGAGGGAGCCTTTACTCAGTCCGGGAATAACGATATCGTAGAGATCGCTGTTGAAGGCAGCGCGCCGGGCAATTCGCAGGCAGTGATGCATACTTTTTCGGCGCCGCTAACCTGGCAGAGCGAGACCGTCGGCCAGGATAAGAAGATAGATATCAAAGTCGACGCGAGCGTGGGCGTAGCGACGGATACATGGGGAATATACCAACTCATGCCCGAAACGCCGGACAAGGATTATCTTCATACCGTGCTGAAGGCGCTTATCGGAGACGCGCAGATCTACGGCGAAGACACGTATAGAAGCAAGGCCGGACTTCAGGAAGAAATAACAGAGATCCAAAACGAGATAACATGGTTTAAAAAACAGCCTCAAAACCGGGAGCAATATGAAAACCCGGCGCCTACTCCGGCGCAGACCGGAACCCCCGGAGCCGGGCCGAGCAGCAGCCCTATGCCGAATTTAACATTTATTGATGTGACATACTATGAGAACCAGCTCGCGCTGGCGCAGCAGGCGCTGGCGAACGCGCCGGATAAACCGGAAACGAGAAGGGTCGATATTGATCCGGATATATTATTCGAAGATCCGGCAAACATTCCGGCTTCCAGTCTTAATCCGGAGGCATTTGAGTCAGGACAGCAGAGCGTTTGCGTATATCCGGATACGGGATTGATCGAAATATACGGCCTTGCAGATCTGGGAGAAGGAAAGACAGCGCAAATCTTTCTATCCGGAAATAAAAGCGGCAGTGTCGATATAAGGTTCCAGATCGATTGCGGCGGCAACGGCGGGTTTTCAGGAAGGAAGCCGCTTGACGGAAAACTACTTAAGGGAACCACCGTATCGCAGGCTGAAGCTGCGGATACCGCCAAACAGAGAGTTGCTGAGATGGGATTCGGGTATCTCGATATAGCTTCGGCGGACAAAATGGGGGTGTACAACAGCACTAAGCGTGAAGAAACGGAATGTTACGCGTTTACCTTTACGCGCAGCCTTGACGGCGTACCCGCGACCTATGCTTATGGAGACGGTACCGTGGAAACCGGGCAATACGCGCCGCGCTGGAATGTCGATGAGATAGTTATATGCGTAGACGACAGCGGCGTCATTCATGCCGATATTAACGTACCAAAATCGGACGTAAAGCAGCTTGCAACGGGGGTGGAGCTTAAGGGTTTTGATGAGATAATGGACATATTCAATCAGCAGGCGGTCAACGAGGGCTGCTATTCACCGTACGGGCAGCCAAGCCAGATCGCCGGCAGAACAATCAATATAGACGAGATAAAACTCGGGTATATGCCTATCGTATCGAAAGACCATCCCGACCAGATAATATTCGTGCCGGTATGGGATTTCTTCGGCAGCGAGGTCACGCAGTTCAGCGAAAAGATAGGGGGAGGCCTGGGCGAGGCGTTGGATGAGAATAATCAGTTCCGTTATGACTTTGGCAACCAGGCTTTTCTTACGATAAACGCTCTGGATGGAACAGTTATGCAAAGGAGCTGAAATCCGGGCTGATCAAGCGTAATCGCATCTTCGATAAAGCAGGCATGGAAAACTAATCGGGCATACCATGCCTGCTTTAATTTTCGCGAAAAATCAATACCGATTTGAAGGAATCACCTCCCGCCGGCCGAGCCTGTCGGCGACGGATAAGTTTAAATATAGTGTTCAATAGGTAGCCTTATAATATATTTATGGATGTATAATAAAGGTATACTTAAGTTTTGTATGGTATAATAATATTAAGCCCCTAAATATTTGCATAATCCGATGAAAGGAAGTTAAACCCGTGAGAATCACTGCATTGGTTGAGAACACGACAAACAGGGAAGGTATTATAAAAAAGCATGGATTGAGCCTGTACATCGAGAGTAAGCGTCATAAGATATTGTTTGACGCAGGGCTGGACGATACGTTTATAAAAAATGCGGAAATGCTCGGCATAGATTTATCGGGTATAGATATAGCGGTAATATCCCACGGGCATTCGGACCATGGAGGAGCGCTCAAACTGTTTTTTGGACGGAATGAAAAAGCGGATGTCTATATCCATGAAAAGGCGTTTGAAAAACATGCAATTTCGGTAATGGGGATAAAATTGAACGTCGGGCTGGATGAACGGATGAAAGGAAACCCGAGGATAAAACTGATCAGCGGTATAACTGAAATAGATGAAGAACTGACTGTGTTTTCTGACGTTAGGGAAAGAAAATACCCGCTGGAAGGCAATAAAAAACTATATGCGAAAATGGACGGTAAATATATCAGGGATGGTTTCATTCATGAGCAGCATCTTATGATCCGCGAAAACGGGAAGATCGCAGTCTTCTCAGGCTGTTCGCACCAGGGTATTGTAAATATCAAAGAGAGGGCGGATGCTCTTGCCGGCAATAAAGTCGATTATATGATAGCCGGTATGCATTTATTCGATCCCGTAAGCAAAAAATGTGAAAAAGCAGAGCTTATTGAAAGCGTGGCGGATGAATTATTAAAAGGCAATACCTGCTTCTACACCTGCCATTGCACAGGCAAAGAAGCCTATAACATAATGGGGCGCCGTATGAAAGGCAGGCTTAAGTATATATCGGCAGGGGAGAGTGTCGTACTATAAAGACCGGCACAGCGTACCCGGCATATAATAAAGCTGAATAAGTTCAAATATTGTTTATTTCTTTTTTTATACTGCTGTGTTATAGTAGATGTTGGATTTTTTGCTTAACGGAGGATAACAGATGAAAAAGACTATCTTGGCGGCTGCGCTTTTGACTGCGCTGCTGCTTATATTTACGGGGTGTTCTAACTCTAACGCCAACACTTCCGCTTCGCCTTCAGCTTCGGCGAGCGCTTCAACTGAAGTAGCAGACCCCTCGGCAGGTACGTCGGCGAGCCCCGCGGAGAGCGATATTACAATCACCATAAAGGGCGCTGATTATATTTCCTCACTTGTGACCGCGCTTGGGACGACGTATATGGGCAGCAATACGGGCGTTACCATAGATACGGCACCGGCGAACACTAATACCTCTATCGCATCAGTGGCGGACGGCAACGCTGAAATAGCGCTTTCGTCAAGGCCGCTTAAAACTGAAGAGAAGGCGGTATTTCCGGATTTGAAAGAAAACCTCATCTGCGTTGACGGGCTGGCTGTCGTTGTCAGCAAGGACTGCCCTGTTAACACGCTTTCAGCTCAGCAGATAAAGGATATATTCTTAGGGAAAACAACCAACTGGAAAGAGGTCGGCGGAGCGGACATCGATATCTCGGTCTATGATATGGGTACCGGTACCGATATCAGTAAAAGGTTTAACGAGCAGTTCCTTGGCGTTGACGAGAAAGGCAATCAAAACGATACGCTTACTGCTGCCGACGCCGCAGACAACGCCGATATGGCTGGTAAAGTCGGCGCAGATGCGGCCGCTATAGGGTATTTGCCGCTTTCCGCGATAACTTCGGACAGCAGCGTAAAGGTCGTAACTATCGACGCGGTGTTGGCGAATGCCGATAACGTAAAGAGCGGAAGATATATATACGTGCTGAATTACTATTTGATAACGAATAATCCTTCCGACGCGGCTCAGGCGTTCGTGGATTACTGCAAAGGGGCAGAAGCGCAGGCCGCCGTAACGGCGAAAGGGCT
>CAZDZY010000010.1:0-9201 GCA_964510055.1 uncultured Christensenellaceae bacterium | reverse complement strand
TCTGACAAAGTCAGAGCCTTTTTGTACGCAGCAAACTCCCCCGCTGCGCGGGGGAGTTGAAAACAAAAACGAATAATCCTTCCGACGCGGTTCAGGCGTTCGCGGATTACTGCAAAGGAGCCGAGGCGCAGGCCGCCGTAACGGCGAAAGGGCTCATCGTTAAGTAATCGCATACAGATTTAAAAAAGACTTACGAGGCTCTGACAAAGTCAGAGCCTTTTTGTACGCAGCAAACTCCCCCGCTGCGCGGGGGAGTTCAAAACAAAAATCTTCCGACGCGGTTCAGGCATTCGTGGATTACTGCAAAGGGGCAGAAGCGCAGGCCGCTATAACGGCGAAAGGGCTTATCATTAAGTAATCGCATGCAGATTTAAAAAAGACTTACGAGGTTCTGACAAAGTCAGAGCCTTTTTGTACGCAGCAAACTCCCCCGCTGCGCGGGAGAGTTGAAAACAAAAACGAATAATCCTTCCGACGCGGTTCAGGCATTCGTGGATTACTGCAAGCGAACCGGAGGCTCTGTGAACAAGGGAGTAATGCCAAGCGGCAGAGAAGGCAGACGACCATTGTGAACAGAGGAGCCGAAGCGCAGGCCGCCATAACGGCGAAAGAGCTAATCGTTCCGTAATCAAATATAAACAAAAACACGGAGAGGCCCTGACAAATTAAGAGCCTTTTTAATACTCCTTTATATTGCTTTGCTTTTTGGAAAAACTATATGCAAACAAAGGAGCGTAAAATGGATATTTCGTTTATCGTGATACTCGGCCTGCCTGTTCTTTATATTACCGGCAGTTTTAAGAAAATAGTTATAAACGCAGGGGTCGGCGGCGCAGCGTTCGTGGTATTTTTCGTTATAACTGCCGCGCTGTCTTTTATACCGGTAATACAGCTCGTCGAAGGGATACGCGTGAATACGGCAGGAGCGTTTTTCTGCATAGCTCCGGCAATATACCTCGCAGTCAAAAGGCGGTATACATACATATACTATCTCGCAGTTGTTATAACTACACTGTTCGCCGTAGGAGTAACTTTCTTTACAAACACATACACCCTTCAGTATCTTCCGTATATCGTGGTCTTTGTAATAGCCGCAGCGGCCATCATATGCTTTAAGTCGAACGCTCCGCTGTTTGCCCCGGTGATGATGGGCGTTTACGGCACTGCCGAAGGATTCATGGAACTGTTCGGCGGCATGGACGATTCAATTATCCTTTTTGCAGGCATCGGGACGATATCGCTGTGCGCAGCATTCTGCCTTCTTATGTCGTATCTGTTCACAAGGCCGAGAGGCGCCCGCTCAGCACAGATCCAGATTTGAATTCCATTCTCAAATAGTTTTGTAATCCCGATTTAGGTAAAAGTTCTAGATTTGTTTACTGGTACATAAAAACAAATTGCGGTATAATGACGCGAACAACCTGAAGGGGAGAAAACCTTTGTTTGAAGTTGAGAGTGTTGGCCCTGAAAGCGAGGCCTATAAGGCCGGGATCAGAAAAGGCGACGGTATAATATCGATAAACGGTGAAGAGCTTATCGATTATATCGATTACGTTTATTTCAGCGCATTGAAAAAGCTGACCGTAAAAGCATTAAGGCAGGGAAAAGAGAAAACGTTTTGTATCCGAAAGGATGAGGATGAGCCTTTGGAACTCGAGTTCACCAAGCCTTTGCTCGGCAAAAAAAGAGTCTGCGGCAATAAATGCGTTTTTTGTTTTGTAGACCAACTGCCGGGGGGCATGAGAAGCGGGCTGTACGAAAAAGACGAAGACTGGCGCTATTCCTTATTGATGGGCAATTTCGTGACTTTATCAACTGTTAAAAAGGAAGAAATAAAAAGGATAATAAGGCGCAAGGCTTCTCCTCTGTACATATCCGTGCACACCGTCGACGAGCAGCTGCGAAAAGTGATGCTCGGCAACCAAAACGCCATACCGATAAGGCCTCTTCTTAAAAAAATGGCCGTAAGCGGCATAAGTTTTCACTCACAGGTGGTGCTCTGCCCAGGCTATAACGATGGGGAGAAACTCGAAGAAACATATAGATTCCTGCGCAGGCTTTACCCGGCCGCCGTTTCGCTTGCCATAGTGCCTGTGGGGCTCACGGGCCACAGGAGCGGGCTCTCCGGCCTTAAGCCTGTGATCAAAGAAGCTGCGGAAGAGATAATCAAAAGGGTTGAAAAATGGCAGAAAGAATGTTTAAATGAATTAGGCACCCGGTTTGTATTCGCGGCTGACGAGCTTTATATTAAAGCGGGAAAAGACCTGCCGCCCGCGGAAGAATATGAGGCGTTCTCGCAGCTGGGCAACGGCGTCGGGATGATGAGCAAGTTCCTTGCCGAAGCAAAGGAAGCGCTTGCTGAAAATATTAAGAGCGGAAGTATAAGTATAGCGACCGGGGAAGACGCGTATCCGTTTTTCAGCGGGCTTGCGGAGCCGCTGAACTTGAAGGGCGCTGACATAAAAGTATTCAGCGTAAAGAATTTAACGTTCGGAGGCGGCGTAACGGTTTCGGGGCTGCTGGCAGGGAAGGATTATTTGGAGGCCTTGTCCGGCAAGGATCTTGGAGAAGAGCTGCTTATATCCGCGGACTCCCTGCGCGAAGGCGTATTTCTTGACGATATGGAGCTTGACGCGCTTGAGAGCAAACTCGGCATTAAGATATTTCCCGCGGCAGACGGATACGAATTTGCGGAACTGCTAAAGAGGTAAAGAATGGCGAAACCGTTTGTGGCTGTCGTCGGTAGGCCTAACGTCGGCAAGTCCACGTTTTTCAACAGGATAGCGGGAAAAAGGATATCTATAGTTGAGGATACCCCGGGCGTAACGCGCGACCGCATATACGCGGACGCGGAATGGCTGGGGCGCCAATTCACGCTTATCGACACCGGGGGGATAGACCCTGACAGCAAAGACGAGATACTTGTGCAGATGCGCCATCAGGCGCAGCTCGCTGTTGAGATCGCTGATGTGATACTGTTTTTTGTGGACGCGAAACAGGGGCTCGTGCCCGCAGACTATGAGGTTGCCGACATGCTTCGGCGTGCTAAAAAGCCTATTATAACCGTAGTAAACAAAGCCGACACCAAGGCGGACGAACTGAACGCCTGCGATTTTTACGCTCTCGGCATGGATAACCTGTTTACAGTCTCTTCGGCGCAGGGGCTTGGCCTCGGCGACCTTCTCGACGAAGTGATAAAGGACTTTCCCCAGATGCAGGAGGAGCCGGGGGAAGCAATAAAGATAGCGGTAGTGGGCAAGCCTAACGTAGGGAAATCTTCTCTTGTCAACGCGCTGATAGGCGAAACAAGGACGATAGTTTCCGAAGTGGCGGGGACTACGAGGGACGCAATAGACGTGCCGTTCACGCAGGGCGGGGCGGACTATATACTTATCGATACGGCGGGCATTCGTAAAAAGGCGCGCATAGAAGACGAATCGATAGAGCGCTACAGCGTTATACGCTCGTTTGCGGCGGTGAGGCGCGCGGACGCGGTTATAGTGATGATAGACGCGCTCGAAGGCATAACGGAACAGGACGTTAAGATAGCGGGCTTTGTGCACGATGAAGGCAAACCGTGCGTGATTGCGGTAAACAAGTGGGACGCAGTAGATAAGGACGCATACACGACGAACAAGTTTGACAAAGATATCGCCGCGGACCTCGCGTTTATGGATTACGCGAAGACGGTATACATTTCGGCTAAGACGGGGCAGAGGCTTGGGAAGCTGTTTGAAGAGCTGAATGCCGCGAGGCAAAACAACATGCGGCGCGTGACTACCGGGCTCTTAAATGACTGCATATCCGAGGCGGTCGAGGCGGTGTCTCCTCCCACCGACAAAGGAAGGAGCCTGAAAATATATTACGCCGCGCAGGTAAGTGTGGCGCCGCCGTATTTCGTCGTCTTCGTCAACGACGGAAGGCTGATGCATTTTTCGTATTTGAGGTATCTGGAGAATTACCTGAGGAAGTCTTTTGACTTTGCGGGAACGCCTGTAAAAGTAGTTGCCCGTAACAGGAACAATAAAGATCAAAGGGAGTCTTGATTATGAATTGGATGTGTTTACTTGCCGCGGCAGCAGGCTATTTGATCGGTTGTATCTCTTTCGGTTACATAACCGGAAAGATACTTAAGGGCAGGGACATACGCAATGAGGGCAGCGGCAACGCGGGTACGACTAATGTTATACGCAGTTACGGATGGGTCCCGGGGCTTATAACGTTCGCGGGCGACGTGCTCAAAGGCGTGGCGGCTTCCCTTATAGGCTTCTGGATCGCCGGAGAAATAGCCGGGGCGTGCGCAGGCGGCCTTATGGCGGTGGTAGGCCATATATGGCCGGTATACTTGAAGTTCAAGGGCGGCAAAGGCGTAGCGACGAGCTTCGGGGTCTTTCTCGTGATAATGACCTGGCAGGCGCTTATTGTATTCACGGTCTGCATAATACTTATAGCTTTAACAAAAACGATGTCGATAGGCTCGCTTGTAGGCACGCTCGTTATGGCCGCTTTGTCGTGGGTATTCTATCTGACGCAGTGGTGGCTGCCGATAACATCGATCTGGGTGCCCCTAACGTGCACCGCGCTTTTCGTGCTCGTGTTTTACTCGCACAGGGCTAATATAAAAAGGCTCGCCGAAGGCAAGGAAAACCAACTATAAAACTTAAGCCTGTCGGGCGTTTGGAGGAATAATGCTTCAGATAATCATAATAGTGCTGTCGGTAGCTGCGGACCAGCTTACAAAATATTTCCTTGTTCAAATGATACAGGCCAATGGTGGTCCAATAACTGTTATAGATGGAGTATTCAAATTATCTTATACTTATAACGAGGGTGCTTCATTCGGAATATTGCAGGGGGCCCAGCCTTTTTTCATAGTCGTAACTATAATAGTGGTAATTGCAGGCGGAGTATATATGGTAAAGACAAGGCATAAGCAGCCCCTGCTTTTGAAGGTCTGCCTTTCGCTGATAATGGGCGGGGCCATAGGCAATTTTATCGACAGGGTCTATACCGCTGTGGCCGTAGGAATAGAATACAGCCATGTACGTGACTTTTTAGATTTTAGTCCCCATTTTCCGTGGGTATTCAACATAGCTGACGCGTGCCTCGTTGTGGGGGCTATACTGCTCGGCGTTTATGTAATATTCATTTACAAACCGAAGGATAAAGCCTCTGACAGCCCCAAAGAGCCGGAAGGCGGGAAATGATTGATCAGATAATGCAGCTCATTATCTCATCATTTGTGATGTTGTAAAAACAATTTTCCGCATGCGCTTTTACAAGCGCATGTTTTATATCCTCTTCGCTGTAGCGGCAGCCGACAAGGCTGCCTTCCAGCTCCACTAGGCTCTCGGATGCGAAGAAATCACCGTAAAACTTTATATTAGCTATCCGGCCTTTTTCCACAAACAGCTTCGCTGTGAGCTTGCCGCCGGTGAACCGGTTTTCTTTAGTGACGTTGAATTTGGGGTCGCCGCCGAAGTTCCACTCCCATGTATCGAACTGCGAGCGCTTTATCACGTTTACGTTTTCAATATCCTCTTCGCTGAGGGCATACGCGCCCATGCCCTCAAGCAGGTACGAGAGCATGACGTCCCGGAACTGAAGGCTCGTCATCTTTTTTGGGAGGTGCTCGGCGATATTTGTAACGCGCTGGCGGACGGACTTTATGCCCTTAGATATTATCTTCTCGTCGCTTACATTCAGAGAACGGACCAACTCTTCAAGGTCGGTATCGAACAGCAGCGACCCGTGGTGCAGCATCACGTCTTTGCCTGTATACTGCGCGTTCCCCGAGAACTTCTTCCCGCCGATAGTCAGGTCGTTCCGCCCGGTAAGCATTGCTTCTACGCCAAGCGAGCGAAGGGCTTCTATTATGGGGCGCGTGAACGTTTCAAACTCCAGCCTGCCCTTGCGTTTGATAATAAACGAAAACTGCCACCCGTTCATATCGGTGTAGATTGTGCCGCCGCCCGTAACACGCCGCACGATATTTATATTATGCGCTTTCGCGTACGGCATGTTAATCTCGGCTAATGTGTTCTGGAACCTGCCGATCATAAGCGTGGGGGAAGTCCTCCAGAAAAGAAAGTATTCATCGGACACATCAAGATCATACAAAAGGTATTTTTCGATCGCGAAGTTGAATTTAGCGTCGGTGGAATCGCAGTTTATATATATCATGTTCTCAGTTCTTTCATTGCTTCGGCGGCGCTATATGAGCTGCGCACAAGCGGAGCGCTCGCCGCGTATCTTATCCCTTTTTCCAGCGCCGCAAGTTTATATTCCTCAAACTGTTCGGGGCTTATATATTCGGCAACAGGCAGGTGAGCTTTGGATGGCTGCAGGTACTGCCCTATAGTCAGTATGTCGCACCCAATGGCCGCGATATCGTCAATCAGCGAAAGCACTTCTTCCTTAGTCTCTCCGAGCCCTGCCATTATACCGGTCTTAACGAGAATGCCGCTCTTTTTCACTCTCTTTAAAAGCTCTAGCGACCTTTCATATACCGCCTGCGGACGCACCGTTTTATAGAGCGATGGAACAGTTTCGAGATTGTGGTTTATTATATTGGGTTTAGCTCCGATAACCGTATTCAAAGCCTCTTCGCTGCCTTTAAAATCGGGTATCAGCACTTCGACTGTGCTGCCGGGAAGGCGGGCTTTCAGCTCCGTTATCACAGCCGCGAAATGGGAAGCGCCGCCGTCAGGCAGATCGTCCCTCGTCACGCTCGTTACCACAACGTGCTTAAGCCCGAGTTTCACCGCCGCATAAGCGACATGCTCCGGCTCGGCAGGTTCGGGCGGCAGCGGTCTGCCTTTGGCAACTGCGCAGAAGCCGCAGTTCCTCGTACACTTATCGCCTAGTATCATAAACGTAGCGGTCCCTGCCTTGAAGCACTCGCCCCTGTTGGGGCAGTCGGCGCTTTCGCACACGGTGTTGAGCGATAGCGAGCGCATGAGGGCTTGCATTTGGGTTAGCGATTTTAGGTCGATCTTCTTTTTGAGCCATTCGGGTTTGCGATGTTGTTCCATAAAGCCTCCCTGTTATAGTTTTATGATACCGCAGGGGGAGTATAAAAGCAACGCCGCCGTACGTTCTGTACAGCGGCGCTTCCGGGTCACGATTCCCTTACCCGCTTTTCCTTTCTCAGGCGTCTTATCTTCCGCCATGTGGAGAGCGCCAGCACGAGCAGCGCGGCGCCTATAGGAAGGAGGCAGAGCCCCAGTATAAGGTTCAGGTTGGATTCGCCCAAAGGCGTAACGCCGATAGTGATGTTCGAGAAGCCTATGCAAATCTCCGCGAAAGCCAGCGTTGCCCACATGGTGAATACTCTTTTATAATGGGTTATCCTGGAGTCTATATCCGAATACAGGTCGAACGGGCCGTCCACCGCTTTTTTGCGAAAATATACCCAGCGCATATACGACGCCACGAATTCCACTCCCGTCTCCTCGAGGAACTCGATATACTTGCGGCTCTCGGGATGCCCTGCGTTGTGTTCGAGCAGCTCTATACGGTATATATACTCGCCTTTGGGCGCGTCCTCGAATACGTATCTTATCCATGAGTAATCACACATCGCGAGGCCTTTGGCGGACATCTCGTTGAGCCACCGTTCCTCTTTTTCATAGTTCCAATAAGGTTTCCTTATAACGTGTTTCATTATATAATACCCCCTATTATCCTTTTGCCGTTTTCCAGCAATTCCCCGAGACGTCTCAATTCCGCCTCGGCAGCGGCTTTCCCTTCTTGCGTTATCACATATTCTTTCCTGCGCGATTCGGCATCTTCTCCGCTTGGGTTTATCCACCCTTTTTCTACGAGCGTATTTATAGCTCCATATAGCGTTCCGGCACCGAGAGTTACGCGCCCGCCGCTTAAAGAGCTTACATTCTGCATTATCCCGTAACCGTGCAGCGGTCTGTAGAGCGATAATAAGATGTAGAATACCGCCTCTGTAAGGGCGCCTGTGCTTTCAGCCATTTTTATCACCTCATCTTATATATTACGTCCGCCGATATATCGTCTGACGATATAGATTATATCGGCTGCCGATATAGTTGTCAATACCTTTTATAATTTTTTTCAAGCGTGAACCTGATTGACATATCCGTAATGAGGTTATAACGTAGTTATAAGAAATCATCGCAAAAACGGTCAAGAACATACTGCCGATTTAAGATATCCTATCTTCGGAGGTAGTCGATGGAACGATGGGAGAAGCTGCTTGGGGTGCAGCGGATGCAGGATTATATCGAAAAGCATATGACCGAGCCAATAACGCTTGGAGACCTTGCGCGAACAGCGGGATATTCGCCGTGGCATGCCGCGCGCGTTTTCAAAGAGCTGACCGGGAAGGCTCCGTTCGATTATATCCGCGCACTCCGTTTATCCCGCGCAGCCGAGAGGCTGCGGAAAGGAAATGAAAAGATCGTAGACGTCGCGTTCGATTTCCTGTTCGGCTCCCATGAAGGCTTTACGCGAGCCTTTTCAAAACAGTTCGGCACAACGCCTAAAAACTGCGCCAAAGGCGAAAGCGTCAAACTGTTCATGCCGCCCAAAGTCCGCGATTATTACCTCACAAAACAAAAAGGAGACGAAGATATGCAAGACAACGTTAATACGGTTTTCGTACAGGTGGTCGAGCGTCCGAAGAGGAAAGTCATACTGAAGCGGGGCATAAAAGCTACTCATTATTACGAATACTGCGAAGAAGTCGGCTGCGACGTATGGGAAGTGCTTTCCGGTATAAAAGACGCGCTTTACGAGTCCATAGGAATGTGGCTGCCTGACAGCATGATAAAGCCCGGAACGTCGAAGTACGTGCAGGGAGTAGAGATGGCGGCCGATTATAATGGGCCGGTGCCTCAGGGGTATGAGATAATGGACCTTCCTCCCTGCAAGATGATGGTATTCCAGGGGCAGCCTTTCGACGACGAGAAGTTCGAGGACGCCATAGGCGACCTTTGGGAAGTAATGAAGAAGTACGACCCTAAGGTTTACGGATTCGAGTGGGCTGACGACGACGCCCCGCGCTTCCAACTCACGCCGCTGGGCTACAGGGGGTATATAGAAGCCCGGCCGGTAAGGGCGCTTAACAAGTAACATTCATGATGACCGCCTGAGATTTAGTTCCAGGCGGTTTTTTATTGTACACTTTAGTGTGGTTTTGGGAGCGCAAGCGGACAAAACCAAATA
>CAZDZY010000009.1:44516-45104 GCA_964510055.1 uncultured Christensenellaceae bacterium | reverse complement strand
TTCCCTGCGCGCCTTCGAACAGCAGCTTTTTGCCCTGCTTGTAATAGTCGTAGCATATTGCCGACGTGTCGCATATATACGGCGCAAGCCGCTTCTTATATCCTTCGAACTTCTTAAGTATATCGTCAAACTTCAAAGGCTGGCACCCGTAGATCTTTTCAAGCAGCTCGTTCTTTTCTTCGAGCAGCATCTCCAGCTTGCCCGGAAAGCTGTCGGACATAAGATCGCACATGCGAAGGCCGCGCCGGGTCGCTTTATCGGAATAGCATGGGCCTATGCCGCGCTTCGTCGTCCCTATCATGGCGTCGCCCGCGCCTTCTTCGCTGAGCTCGTCAAAGAGGTTATGGTAAGGCATCACCATATGCGCCCTGTCGGATATCATCAGGTTTTTAAGTTCCGCTCCTTTTGAGCGCAGCTCATCCATCTCTTCGAGCAGAGCGCCCGGGTCTATCACAACGCCGTTGCCGATAACGCACGGTTTCGAGTCGTAAAGCAGCCCGGCGGGTATCAGGTGGAGCTTATACGTCGTGCCGTCAACTATTATGGTATGGCCCGCGTTGTTCCCACCCTGATAACGTATCACCATAT
>CAZDZY010000009.1:24374-44478 GCA_964510055.1 uncultured Christensenellaceae bacterium | reverse complement strand
GCGCCAAATACAGATACTCCCGGCATAGCTTTATCTCCTGATTCTTCAATAAAGATTAAAAAAGCAGGGGCTTTACCCCGCTTTTTATCCTATGATATAGTACCAGAAAACGATATAAACGTCAACTGAAAAATAATCAGCGCTCATACGTTCCTTCGGCAACCTGCTTCATTATTTCTTCTATGCTTTCCTGCGGCATCAGCCCCGCGAATCCCGTTACAGGAACGCCGCCGCTGTCGAACACGATAATGGACGGGAAGGCAGTTATACCGAAGTCGCCTATGATCTGCGCTTTATCGTCGAGCAGCACAGTAAGGTTTTTATAGTTCTGGCCGTTGAACCACTCAATGAAATCGTCTTTGCTCATTTCTCCCGCGACATCAGGGAACACTACGCTGAGCACGGTAAAATCGTGGTCTTCCCCGGCGAATCTATCAAGATCGGGCAGGGACGACATACACACGCTGCACCAAGTGCCCCATATTTCAAGGTATACCGGCTTCCCCTTATAATCTGAAAGCTTATGGACGATTCCGCTTGTGTCCCCGAACGAAAACTCGTATGCCGGCGTTTTAACCGCGGAGGGCGATGCCTCGGCTGTTTGTTCCGCCTGCTCTGTAGGCTGCGGCGGCTGCCCCGTATTGCCGCCGCACCCCGCCAGCATTGATGCCAGCATTACCGATAGAATCAAATAAAATGTTCTCTTCATGTTATCTCCTTTAATTACCCCGCGATCTTCGTGAACAGGTACAGGCTGTCCGTAAGCAGGAATACGCCCATAATTATTATAATGACCCCGCCGATTATTTTTATCGTATTCATGTATTTATAGACTCGCTTTATCCTCGTTAACAGCAGGTTTGAAAAAATCGTAAATACAAGGAACGGTATCAGCAAGCCGAGCGAATAGACCGCCATATATAGTCCGCCCGTAAGCGCGCCCCCTTTGCTTGCGGTAAGTGCAAGCACCGAAGCGAGTATAGGCCCTATGCACGGCGTCCACCCGAAACTGAACGTAAATCCTAAGAGAAAAGCGCTTATATACCCTGTGCCGCTTTTCGCTTCGAGTTTCTTCTCCCTCATCAAAAACGGTATCTTTATTAAACCCGTCTGGTATATGCCAAGGAGTATCACTATAACGCCGCAAGTAGCGGTAAACAGCGTTGAATTGATAAACCTGCCTACAGCGCCGAACGCTAAGCCCAGTATAACGAAGCTTACCGAAAGCCCTAAAACAAACAGCGTTACGCGCAGCAGCGGTTTTAAATAAATGCGCGCGCTTCCTGTCTTCATACGCCCTGAGTCTTCATCTATGCCGCCCAGCAGCGTAGAAATGAACACGGGTATAACCGGCATTATGCACGGTGTAAAGAATGACAGTATGCCCGCTATGAATACGGCGCCAGCCTGCAATTCCGGCATGATCTCACCTCCTGCTTCAACTTATAACCGGCATAATACAAGTATACGTATTTTTCCGATGAAATCATGTACCAATGTCACGTTAAACACTCACGCTCTAAAATCAGTACGCAGCCTGCGGTCTTGGCGCGCGCCTTAAAAAAACCGGGGGGCCTTTCGGTACGTTACTAATATTAGCCTGTACAAACAAACTGTTTTTTAGTAGAATGTCTTTGATTTCAATATACCACACTTTTAATGTTAATTACTAACTTAAGGGGTTTGCATATGTATTATGTTATTTTCAACCCAACGGCGGGAGCGGGGCGGTCTCGTAAAGCTTTGGAAACAGTTGAAAAAATACTGAGGGAACGAAACAAAGAATACACTGTTGCAAATACCGAATACAGGGAACATGCGATAAAGCTGGCGCGCGGGGCGGTCGGGAAAGGGTATGAAGGCATAATCAGCGTCGGCGGCGACGGTACGCTTCTCGAGGCTGCGCAAGGCTTGCTGGATACGGAAGAGATACTCGGAGTCATACCGGCAGGCACGGGAAACGATTTCAGGGAAGCTATAGGAGTACCTAACGATGCTGCGCAGGCGCTGGAGATAATACTTACCGGACACAGCACGCGCGTTGACACAGGGCTCATTAACGGCAAAAAGACTTTTATCAATGTTGCGGGAACGGGATTCGATGTGGAAGTCTTAAGAAATGTGAACAAGGTGCGCAAGGTGTTCACGGGCGGTTTTGCATATCTGCTGGGCATCATAATGTCAATACTGGGATGGAAAAATAAGAAGCTGAATATAAAGATGGACGGCAGGGAAATGCAGCGGGAAGTACTGCTTATAGCCGTGGCAAACGGAAAATGTTTCGGCGGAGGCCTTCGTATATCTCCCGATTCGAATATTTCCGACGGCCTTATAAACGTCGTAATAATAAACAAAGTCGCAAAGCCGCGTATCCTTATTGAGCTTCCCAAACTTAAGAAAGGGCAGCTAAACAGGATATCGGTTGCCGAGCAGTTTACGTGCAAAGAGTTAAAGATAGACTGTGATCAAAAACTGGAGTTTGATCTCGACGGTGAGATCGCAGGCGAAACGCCCATGACTTTTACGCTTAAAGAAAAAGCGCTGAGCGTTTTTTGTCCGAAGGACGGGGCAGGATCGCCTGCCGGTCTTTAAACTTTTTAACATATGCGCCTTTGTGGTATAATCAGTATATCAACAGGTTGGAGTTAAAAGCGTGTACCTTAATGTAAAACCAAAAAAGCAGATAAATCTGAAAGCTGTTTTCTTTATATCCGCGGTGTTCATAGCGCTCGCGGTCTTTATTACCGGCGCCGTCATGCTTTTAACCAGAGGCAAAGATATTAAGGACTCGCTTACAAAGATGCCGTTTACAACGCAGGATACATATCTTGTGGTCGGAAATGCCCTGGTATATGCCAGCAACAACACTATTACGTTTACTGATGCCTCATTAAACGACGTACAGAAGGTACAGCTCGAATCAGGCGAAATGAATTTTACCTCCGGAAAATCTCTCGTTGCGGCCTCCGGCCAGAATGTACTGATGGTATTCAACGTACGGGGCCAGAATCTTTTTTCAAAGAGGATCGACGAGGGCAATATAAATTCCGTACGCCTCGGAAAGGATAAGGTTGCCGTGGAGACCGACCAGGCGCTTGAAGATACGACCAAGTCGTACATCGTGGTTTTCGGCCTTGACGGCACCGACCTGTTTAAGCTCGACATATCGGGCAAATACGTGCTCGATTACGGATTCGACGCGGACAGCCGGCAGCTTTATATACTCGAGCTCGATGCCTCGGGCGCGGCGCCTGTCTCAAGAGTGACTACATACCGCCCCGACACCCAGTCGATGACAGGCGTAAAAGAGCTCAAAGACCAGCTTGTTGAAAGCGTTTATTTCGGGGAATCATCAGTCTTCACGATGGGCACAAAGCAGCTTACCGAGTATTCGTCTTTAAACACCGAAGGAAATGAAATACTTGTTTACGGCTGGATGCTCGAAGACATATATGATAAAGTTGCTCCTGAATTCGTATATGTGCCGAGCAGCGACAATGTTAATATCGATATTACCAGAATAATAAAGCCTTCGGGCGATGAAGTAAAAATAAACCTTCCTCCAAACGTGTTTAAAATATTTGATATGGGAGAAAAAATATATTGCTTTGCAACGAATAATATATTCGTTTATACTGGAGAAGGAAAGTATTTAAGAAAATATGACGTTCCGTTTGCCATAGACGGGGCAAAGCGTGCAACGGAGGGTTTTGTGTTTCTTATGGCGGGCGGGGATGTGTATCTCCTGCCGCTGCCCTAAGCTTAAGGAGTGGGAATGAACCTTATTAATCTGGTTTTTGTTTTATTGATAATCGTCGCAGTCTTAGAAGGGTCTTATAAAGGATTCCTTCATTCTTCATTGAGCCTTGGGGCGTTTTTTCTTTCAACGCTTACTTCATATATCTTTTATCCTGTAGTTTCAGCAGCGGTAAAAGCAAGCCCTTCATTGTTTAAATTTTTGCTCTATTATACCGAAGGCGCTGAAAAGATAAAAAGCTTCGAGGACGCATCGCTCGCTGTCTCGAGCCTTACGCCTGACAAACTGAACAGCATAATCTCCACGTCTTCAGCCTACGAGCCTTTCAACTCTCTTATAAGGCAGAACGTTGAATCTCATGCCTTCGCTTCTCAGGGGCTTTCGACTATAGGCGAATATTTTAATATGACGATAGTCTGCGCAGTACTCAATATAATCTCGTTCCTGCTTGTGTTCCTTATAGCGAGGATACTGTTTTCGTTTGTGCTGGGGGCAATGAATTATACTATGGAGTTTCCCGAACTTAAACGTTACGAACGCACGATAGGCGGTTTGTTCGGCGCGTCGAGAGGCCTGCTGCTTTGCTTCCTTATCGTTATGCTGGTCCCTATCATATTCCTTGTGATGCCTGTCGATAAGATAATGGCATATTATCAGGGTTCTTCCCTCGGTATGTTCTTCTATCAAAACAACTTCTTTCTCCAGCTTATAAGAGGAACATAATCGGTTAACGGTCATGCCCCGGTACAGCCGGGGCATTTTTATATGCGGGCAAAGCTTTTTTACATACGTTGTTTTAATAGCTTCCTTTGGCTCCTTTTGAAAGGAGCTGTCAGCGAAGCTGACTGAGGATTGTTGAAAGCGTACTCCAACAAGCTAAGAATTAATCCTCCGTCAGGCGAAGCCTGCCACCTCCTTTGAAAAAGGAGGCTTGGTTTTGTCCCATTATGCAGATAAACAAAAAGCCCGGGAAATGTTTCACGTGAAACATTTCCCGGGCCTTTGTTTATTGTATATATAATCTTATGATTGTTTCACGTGAAACATTACTTGCATGTTATAAGAAAATCGTAAAGGCTTTGCAATTGATCCTGATTGTAATATGAAAGCAGTATCTTTCCTTTAGAAAGGTCTCCGGCTATCTGCACTTTTGTTCCCAGAGCTGATGAAAGGGCGTTCTGCGCCGATTCTATTTCCGGCACAACGGCTTTATCTTTTTTCTCATCGGGCGCGGCCTTCGTGCCTATATTCTTTATCAGTTCTTCTGTAGCTCTTACCGAAAGCCCTAAGTCCGCTATCTTTCTCGCTATCCTCTCCTTTTCAATATCGTTTGAAAGCGTTACGAGGCATCTTGCGTGCCCGCTCGACAGCTCTCCCGACATTACCATCTCTCTTACGCTCTGGGGAAGCGTAAGCAGCCGGAGTATGTTAGCTATGGCGCTTCGCGATTTTCCGAGACGGCCTGCGAGTTCATCCTGTGTGAGGTTGTATTCGTCCATCAAAAGCCTCATCGCCTGAGCTTCTTCTATAGGATTCAGGTCTTCGCGCTGGAGGTTCTCTATGAGCGATACCTCCATGAACGCCTGCTTCGAATACTCTTTTATTACGGCGGGCACTGTTTCTAATCCCGCTATCCTTGCGGCGCGGTAACGCCTTTCCCCGGCGATTATAATAAACCTGTCGCCGTTTCTCTGTACTATTATCGGCTGAACGATACCGTATGTCATGATAGACTGCGCAAGCTCGTTCAGGCTTTCGTCGTCAAAAGACTTTCTCGGCTGTTCCAGGTTGGGGTCGATCTCGTTCACGTCTATCTCGAGTACGCTGCCGGCTGAAACCTGTCCTTCAGGCTCGCCTATAAGGGCCCCAAGCCCTTTGCCGAGCCGCTGCTGCTGCCTCATCGAACATCCCCTCCGTTATATTCTATGACTTCATCGGCAAGGTCGTTGTAACTTTGCGATCCCAGGCATGCCGCATCGTATCTTATTACGGGAAGGCCAAAGCTGGGCGCCTCGCCAAGCCTTATATTCCTGGGAATTATCGTTTTATAAACTTTGTTTTTGAAATATTTTTTTACTTCTTCAACGACCTGTATCGAAAGGTTTGTCCTTCCGTCGAACATCGTAAGCACAACGCCTTCGACTTCGAGGGACGGATTCAAACTCGTCTTAACAAGCTTAATTGTGTTCAGCAATTGTGAAAGGCCTTCCAGCGCGTAATATTCGCACTGTATCGGCACAAGTATCTTGTCTGCGGCCGTCAGCGCGTTTACGGTAATAAGCCCTAATGAAGGGGGGCAGTCCATAAAGATAAAGTCATAATCTTTCTTTATACTTTGCAGCGCCTTTTTTAATATCTGCTCTCTCGCTATCTTTGCCACAAGCTCCACTTCCGCGCCAACAAGATCTATATTCGCAGGTATCATGTCAAGCGTATCGATCATCGTTTTGACTACTGCCTGTTTTGGGTCTATCCCGTTTATCAATATGTCGTACGACGATGTCTTTATAGTGTTTTTGTCTATCCCCATCCCGCTCGTCGAGTTTCCCTGCGGGTCCACATCCATTAGCAGGACCCTTTTTCCTTTTTCCGCAAGGCATGCGCTTAAGTTTACAGCCGTCGTGGTCTTGCCCACTCCGCCTTTTTGGTTGGCTATGGCTATTATCCTTGCCATACAGTGACCCCCTGATATATTTTTATCATTAAAATCGTTTGAGTACTTCGCAATCATTATAAAACAAAACATAGATATTTGAAAGATAAAACTAAGGAAATGCCGATTTATCACCTGCTTTAAGTATTTACAGATAATTAATATTAAGCGTGTTGCGCGCGCGCTGATATAATGATATCATTTTAAAGTCTTATAATTTGTATCTTTGCCGCAATCATAGTTTTTATTTATACCTTCTTTGTGCAATACTAATTATGAACTTAACAGGAGGATACGATGAAGAAGATACTTGTGGTGGGAGATTCGCTTTCAAAAGGCGTTACGCTCGACGAAGACAGGAAGAGATACATCCTGTTAAAAGATTGCTTTTTCAATCTCGTCGCCGGCAGCATAAACGCCGAAATGTATAACGCGTCAAAGTTTGGTTCCACTATTACCGAGGGCAAAAAGCAGCTGGAAAGCAAGCTTGAAAAGGTCGACCCTGATATCGTCGTTTTGGAATTCGGCGGAAACGACTGCGATTTTGCCTGGGACGATATCGCTTTGGACCCGATTCATGACCATATCCCAAAAACGCCGCTTGACGTATTCGAGAGAAGCCTTAACGGCATGATAGATCTGATAAAAGAGAAAGGCAAAAAGCCGGTGCTTGCTACGCTTCCCCCGTTGTATGCCGACAGCTATTTCAATTGGTTCACAAACAACGATCATGAAAAAGGCGTCAGCATACTTAAATGGCTCAAAGACGTATGGCACATATACTGGTGGCATGAAAGGTATTCGAACTGCATTCAATACACAGCGCGCGAACGCGGCATAAACTGCATCGATATAAGAAGGGCGTTTTTGAAGCGTAAAGACTTTTCTGAGTATATATGCTCCGACGGGATACATCCCAACCGGGCGGGACACCGTTTGATCTTCGAAGCGGTGATAGACTACATCAAAGAATACGCTTCATATCTGCTCCCGTCCGCATCTTCGTGCCAGGCCGCGGCGCTGAGCGCGACGTAAATTTTATTATATGGGTGAAACCGAAAGGTTTTTATAATCAAAAAAGAGCTGACAAATCGTATCAGCTCTTTTTAAATGCCATTGATCTTATCACGGTACCTGTATATGCATCACTATGTCGCCCGTGCTGCTGTCGCTGTCGGTGATGTCGTACCACAGCACGTCTTTTCCGTTGGCGCCGGTCAAAAACGCTCTCGTATTCTCGGGCGACAGCACGCCGCTCGAGCCGTCTTTGAAGTAATATATATTTATCTTATCATCTTTAGTAAACGCAACGTAGCCGTCGCCAACTAAATAATTCAAAACGTCTTTCGTTATTTCCACAGGAGCCGAGAACGTCCCGTTTTCAAACCTTGTGTACATAAGGGAGCTGTTTTCGTCTCCGGAACCCGTCAGATATACTATATCGTTGCCGTTTATCATCGGCGTGTAAACATATGTGCCCGGTGTGAACATAGTCCTCTGTATATCTCCGTTTTCCGTGACCGGTATAACCGCTATCTGCGCTTTTTCAGCTCCTGAGGAGGAATCGGTATTAAGTATCCTCTCCTGGCCTTCCGGCTGCACAAATACAATGTATTTATCCGATATGTAGGCTGAACTTATCAGGAATTTCGTGCCGTAAAAAACTTCAATGGCAGTGCTTTCTTTCGTTTCGAGGTCGTAAAGGTAAAGCTTGTCCGTACTTACTCCGGCCGTTCTCTGAAGCCACAGCGCGTATTTTCCCGCCATCGTCACTCTCGGTTTGCCTGTTATATACGTCCTTATTACGAACGACTCGCCTTTCTTTATATCATAGCCGCAAATATCGCCGCCGTTCTCGTCTTTGCAGTCAAGGTAAACTATATAATCATCGTTCATCGCCGGTTCGAACAGGTTTTTGTTCTTTTTTGTTATTCCCGAAACTGTTGTGGTCTCCTTTGAAGCCATATCATATATCGCTATAGAGTTGATGTTATCGGTATTCTCGCCGGTAGAAAATATTACTTTGCCTCCATATACATAAGGGTCGTTTACCGACTTTGGCATAGATGCCAGTTCCTCAGCTTTATCCGCTATGCTTCCCGATATTACCGGCGTAGGTTTCGGAGTCGGCGACGCGGAAACATCACCCGTTACGGCAGGCTTATTTGAAAACATCGGTACTATAACAAATATCACCAGGACGGCCAGCACTGCGGCTGCGCCTAATATCAAACCCCCGAGTTTAAGGAAAGGGGCCATATTGCGCATCCTTGACCTTCTGAGGCCGCGCCCTCTTCTTAAGCTGCTTCTTCTTCTTATCCTTCTCGCCCCTAATCTTTGTATCACTATTCTCTCCTCCAGCGAGTTTTTCTTAAACTATATGTTATTATATAAAAGAATACACTATTAATCAACCAGTTCCTGTTGGTACCTTCTGCTGTAGCCTACGGCTTCTTCTCCGCTTTTTCTCTGCAGGAACTTTACAAACTCGTCGTTAAATTTATTATATTTTTCTTCATTCACCAATTGCCCGCAGTTTCTTATCCTTATATGCCGCGAGTTCGCTACCGATCCGGCGTATATCCTTACCATGCGCTCGTCATGCATCTTGTCTTCTGTTCCTGAGAATATCAGCGTTTCACTTTTAACGTCCTTCAGCACAGCCCGGGCATGCTCGTCGTTGAAATGCTTCATGCACTGCGATATGGTTTCCCTGACCGCCTTGTTCCTGTAGGGCGCATAATAGTTTTCCATGACCTCCGGCGTGATTATTGTCGCGTCAAAGTACATTTCGCGCAATATGCTTTTAAGCGTCGATTCCCTGAAAGCTACTTTCATCATGGCGCCTCCCGCTCCCGTTGAAAGCAGCTTCAGCCCGAACGGATAGTTTTCGTTGGGAGCGCCGGGGGAAACAAGTATCAGCTTTCCTGCGCGTTTAGGGTTTGAGGCCGCAAAAATTATAGCGGGCATGCAGCCTGAAGACACAGCGGCGATGTGCGCCCACTTTAAGTTTACAGCGTCCATGAACGCTCTTATCACGACCGCGTATTCTTCCGCGGTGTAATATATATTCGGGTGTCCGCTGTACCCGAAGCCCGCAAGGTCAAGGGCGATTACCCGATAGCCGTTCCTTATAAGCGCGTCGACGTTTTGCCTCCAGGTATACAGCGACTGGCCTATGCCGTGCACAAGCAGCACCGGTTCGCCGTCGCCGATATCGACGTAATGTATATCAGTTTCAAAAAAAATCTTTTCGTTCCCGAATTCGGTTTCCCCGATTATTTCGAAACTGATACCCGCGTATGACCCTATATCTTTGCCGTTTCTGAACCGCCGGAGCAAGCCTCTTCTGTTCACTTCCCGACCTCCAACAGCGTATATGGAGTTTCTGCGGAAATCATCTTCCGCAGAAGCTTTATTTATTTTTTTAACGTTAATCATTTGTATTGATATAATACTACTGTTTTTGGAATACTGCAAGGAATTATTAATCTTTTCGCAATATATGTAACATTACATTAACATATCTATATGGGAAATTACCCGCTTTTTAAGAGTCTCGAAATTATTGCTTTGAGGATGGACGACGCATTCCTTATGAAGCAGTTCAAGTATCTTTCCTACCAGGGGCGAAGGACCGGTGCCCAGCAGTTGCACGATATCGTTTCCCGTTATCGCAAGCGCTTTTACGCTCCACGGCATGTTTTCCGCTTCCATCCGAAGAAGCTCCTTTTGCCAGTTGTCGGCGGAAACCACCGGCCCCGAATACAGCCCCGATCCCCACACGTCGGCACGGCGCAGTTCTATCAGCATGGAAAACAATCTCTTTCCCAGTTTGACCGCCCGCCGGCGTATAGTCTTAGGTTTGGCTTTTCCTTCAAGGTCGAACATATGATATGCGACAAGAGGAAGAACGGCTGATTTGATGCTGTTCTCAAATTTCAGCGTGTTAAGCTCCTGCCGGGCGATAGCTTCGCCCAGCTTGTCGTGGCCGTACATTTTGCCGCCCTCACGCAGCGCGGCGGGCTTGCCTATATCGTGAAGCAGCGCCGAAAGCCTCAGTTCCAATATCGCAGGCGCGGCTGCGCATGCGTGTATGCAGTGGTCGAGCACGTCGTATTTATGATAAAGCTCCGACTGCCGTACTCCTTCGCCTTCGCAAAGGCGCGGCAGCACATATTTAAGCGCTCCCGTGTCTTTTAACAACCCGAGGCCCTCTGCGGGAGCATTACATTTTGACAGCGCAGGGTATTTCGTATCGGCAAGCAGTATCTTTTTAAGTTCGTCCCGTTTTCTTTCCGCGGAGATGTCATTCAACAAATAAGCCCTTTCCTGAGCGCATTTAAAAAGGTCGGGGCTTACCGTAAATCCGAGTTCTGCCGCGAACCTCGCCATCCGCATTATCCGAAGGCCGTCGTCCCGTATCGTTATATCAGGGTCTTCTGCCGCGGCGCGTATCATCTTACTATCTATATCCTTTATTCCTTTTTCCGTAGGGTCTGTTATTTCTCCCGATCCGATGTCAAGATACAGCGCGTTTATTGTAAAGTCACGCCGGGCGGCGTCTTCCCTCATGTCTTTCGTAAATTCCACCCTGTAAGGCCTGTGCCCCCCTCCCTCGGGGTAGAAATCTTTCCTGAAAGTCGTATGCTCGAATATCCGCTTCTTTTCTCCGGATGTCATATGGATCTCTATCGTGCCGAGTTCCGGGGCTTTCTCTATTACTTTAATATTTTTTTCCCGTAAAAAAAACGCGGCTTCCTGCGGAAGCGCGCATGAACATACGTCGAGGTCTCCTCCGGAAATTCCAAGGACGCTGTTCCGGACATACCCGCCCACGAGATACAGCTTAAGCCCGCGGGCGAAGAAGATTTCTGATAACTCTTTTAATCCTTCGGGCATTACCGTCATTCGCAAAGCGTCGCCCTGTAAACGCATGCCGCCGGCCCGGTCATCATTATCCTGCCGTCTTCGAGGCACTCGATGAACAGGTCGCCGGCATAAAGGTGCACTGTCACCTTGCTTTCAGTAAGGCCTTTCTTATGCAGCAAGGCGACGGTCCCGCTCGCGCCCGTTCCGCACGCGAGAGTAGGCCCCGCGCCGCGCTCCCACACCCGCAGCTTGATATTTTCCCTGTCTGTTATCTGCACAAAATCTACGTTTGTTTTTCTGGGGAACATATCATGCCGCTCTATTGCAGGCCCCAGTTTTTCCAGATCTATTCCGTCAACGTCGTCGGTTAGCACTATCGTATGCGGAACGCCCATAAGCACTGATGAAACAATAACTTTTTGTCCGGCTACTTCCAGTTCCACATCAAACGGGCTTCCCTGCCCTTTCATGGGGATATCGCTTCTTTCAAACGAGGGCTTGCCCATATCTACCTTTACGCCTGTCACAATATCGTCCTGCACGTACAGCCTCGGGTGCATTATGCCCGCAAGCGTCTCAACGGAAAGATTCGTTTTGCTTGCTATACCGCGCTCATACACATATTTCGCGAAACAGCGTATGCCGTTGCCGCACATTTCGGCTTCGCTTCCGTCCGCGTTTATTATCCTCATTTTAAGATCGGCAACGTCTGAAGGAAGCACGACCAGTATGCCGTCGGCGCCCGCGCCCAAAGCCCTTGGGCATAACGATCTCGCAAGCGCGTTCCAGTCCCTGTCCCGGTCGTCGTCTTCGAATACCAAAAAGTCGTTTCCCAGCCCGTGCATCTTGGTAAATTCCATATTGCCCTCCCTTTATTTTATATCATATATTATTATACTTTGAGCACGCCCCAACTTCAACCTTCCGAAAAATCTTTTTCCGCGCATTTGATTAAATCGCGGTTTTGTGTTATATATTTCTTCTGGGATACTATCGCGGGAGGTATATACCATGCGCATGTACGATGTTATTTTAAAGAAACGCGGCGGCGGAAAGCTTTCGCGCGAAGAAATAGAATATTTCATTACGGGTTTTGTGAAAAAGGAGATACCCGACTACCAGGCGTCCGCATTCCTTATGGCTGCTTTTATTCGCGGACTTGACGACGAGGAAACTTCGATACTTACGAACGCTATGGCCTTCTCAGGCGATACGGCAGACCTTTCTTCTATAGGGACCGTGGCAGACAAACATTCAACGGGAGGCGTGGCGGATACCACAACGCTAATCGTCGTTCCTCTCGTGGCCGCGTGCGGGCTTAAAGTCGCGAAGATGTCGGGGCGCGGTCTCGGCCATACGGGAGGAACTCTCGACAAACTCGAATCCATACCCGGTATGAACATATCCCTGACTATGGAACAGTTCATGGCGCAGATAAAGAGCATAGGCGTTGCGGTCATGGGCCAGACGATGAAACTCTGCCCCGCTGACAAGATGCTGTATTCACTTCGCGACGTTACCGCAACGGTTGAAAGCATACCCCTGATAGCGAGCAGCATAATGAGCAAGAAGATCGCTTCGGGTGCGGATATAATAATGCTCGACGTCAAAACGGGCAACGGCGCTTTCATGGGAAATATTGAGGATTCCAGATCGCTCGCAAAAGCTATGGTCAGCATAGGCAGGAATTCAGGAAGAAAGACGGCAGCCATTATAAGCGATATGAGCCAGCCGCTCGGTACCGCCGTGGGAAATTCGCTCGAAGTTATCGAAGCGATAGAAATACTCCGGGGAAATATAAACGGAGACCTTCTGACCGTCGCGATGTCGCTCGCTTCGAATATGCTTATACTGGCCGGTATAGCAAATGACGGGGAGGCTGCAGAAACCATGCTGAGCGAAGCCCTGTCTTCAGGCCGCGCGCTCGAAAAACTGGGGCAGCTCATCGAAGCTCAGGGCGGCGATAAAAACGTAATTGAAGATACTTCTCTAATGCCTGTTGCGGCGATCATTGAAAATATCGTCTCTGATAAAGATGGTTATATAAGCTCGATGGATTGCCGGGGGCTGGGCGCCGCCGCCGGAGAGCTTGGGGCCGGGCGCGTTAGAAAAGACGATGTCATCGACCTCTCGGTGGGCTTCATAATGAAAAAACGCATAGGGGACCGCGTAGATAAAGGCGACGTTATGTGCGAAGTCCACGCAAACGATAATAAAAAAATGGCGATCGCAAAACAGAAGATAAGCGGCTGCATCACTGTTTCAGGCAGCGCCGAAAAGCCCGTGCTCATTTATGACCGCATCGTTTAGACCTTGGAATTAATTGTGGATAACGTGGATAGTTTCGTGGATAACGTTGTTCATTTCGGTGTAAATATACCAAATAGAGCTTGAATGCGGGATATTCTCTCTTTTCTTAAGAATATATTTTTAGTAACCTGCCGCCCTTCCGGCTGCCGGCGGGGCCGGCTGTACTGAATACATCGCCGCGCCTGCGGCTTAAGAAACTGCGGCTAAAGCTGCCCGGATTTTTTTCGCTGTTTTGCGTTTTTAGTATTTCAATATATTCATTTGCTATTGAGACTGAATTCCATGTGTGATAGAATATATCAGCTAGGGGTGATATGTTTATCCGGGGCTGCCGGGGAGCTTTTTATGCTGTCAGGCGGATAAAGGGGAAATGTTCTCTTTTCGTATTTTATTCTATGTTTCCCGTTTTCAAAAACATATTTTCCGCTAAATATTTCTGAGGTGTTATTTGTGGATACGTTTTTGATACTTTGGGAAAAAGCTTTAGAAATACTTAAACAGGACCTCGCCAGCGTAAGGTACGACACATGGATAAAAACTCTTTCACCGGTAAAAAAATCTGACAGTGTCTATTATTTCCAGACTCTAAATCCGGTTCATAAGGAACTCGTTGAAAAAAGCTACAGGAACATTATTATCAACGCTATGGATGTGGCCATGCAGGCGCTTGGCCTTGACGCGCAGGACATCGACGTCGTATTCCTTGATTCCGAAGAAGCGGTAAAAATAAAGCAGCAGCAGAATTCCACTGAGAATACAGCGGTCAAGTCAGTGCTCAACCCTTTATATACGTTCGATTCGTTCGTGGTAGGCAGCTCCAACGAATTTGCGCACGCCGCCGCGGTCGCGGTCGCGGAAAACCCCGGCCGTACGTATAATCCTTTGTTCATCTACGGAAAGACCGGGCTTGGAAAGACTCACCTCATGCAGGCCATAGCAAACCATATCTCGGATAACAATAAGGGATATACCGTAATGTTCGTAAAAAGCGAGCCTTTTTTAAACGACCTCATTCACGCGATAAGGACGTCAAAAACAGAGGAGTTCCGCAAAAGGTACAGAAAAGCGGACGTTTTGCTGATAGACGACATACAGTTTATCGCGGGCAAGGAGAGCACTCAGGAAGAGTTCTTTCATACTTTTAACGATCTTCATGAGAACAGCAAGCAGATCATACTTTCATCGGACAAGCCGCCTAAAGAGATCCCCCTTCTCGAAGAGCGCTTAAAATCGCGCTTTGAAGGAGGGCTTATCGCCGACATACAGCCGCCGAACTACGAAACAAAGCTCGCTATACTCATCAAAAAAGCCAGGGACATTGCGGCAAGGGACGGCCTTAAATATGACATAAGCCACGAGATACTCGACCTCATAGCAACGAAAGTGTCTTCCAACATCCGTTCGCTCGAAGGCGCTTTAAATAAAATAATAGCCTACACCGTGCTGAACGGCAGGGCCCCTAATATACTTGAAGCCGAGATCGCTATAAGGGATTTTCTTACGGTAACCACTACAAAGAAGATAACTGCAAAGCAGATACTTCAGCTTATATGCGAGTATTACGAGATATCGGAAGAAGAGATAGTGAGCAATAAGAAAAATCAGAATATAGCGTATCCAAGGCAGATAGCTATGTATCTTACGCGCAAGATGATGGATATGTCGTACAAGTCTATTGCCGAGATATACGGCAAAAGCGACCACACAACAGTAAAGCATGCCTACGACAAGCTGGAGAAGGAGGTCAAAAGAAACATAGAAACAAAAACGCTTGTGGATGATTTTATTATAAAGCTTCGTGAATAGTGGATTTATTGTTCAGTGAATGTTTAAAACGTTTTTCATAAAATCTGTTTTTTCACATTCTCCCGCGGCAGCATACACTGCCTGTACAATGATCCGCCGGCGAAAACATATGTGTTCTTTATTATAGATACAACGAAACTTGGGTTATCCACGGTATAAACATTACTACTATTACTGTTACTACTTAATATACAAATGAAAGTATAAGAAGTATCTGAATAATATTTTTTGTGAATAAACTTTAGGGGATTGATTATGAAACTGATATGTGAAAAAAACGATCTTCAAAAAATCGTCAACATCGTTACAAAAGCGGTAGCGGCGAAATCGCCTGTTTATCTGCTTGAAGGCATATTTATAAAAGCCGAGAAAAACATGCTTACGATGTACGGAAGCGACGGCACGCTTTCAATAAAAAGCACTATGGAAGCTACTGTGATGGAACCGGGCGAGATAGTGCTTCCGGCAAGGCTGCTTGCGGAAATACTCACAAAATTTGACGACTGCGAGATATCTCTAAATACTGAAGGAAACAACGCGATAATGCAGTGCGGGCATTCCACCACAACGCTGTGTTTTATGGACGCCGCTTCTTATCCTGCTTTTCCGGCATGCGACAAGGAAAAAGGAATGACCGCGTTTTCAAACCAATTGATTTCCATGATAGACCAGACGGTATTCGCCACGTCGATAAGCGAAGACAAGCCGATACTTACGGGTATCCTTCTCGAACAAGGCAACAGCGTGCTTAAAATGGTGGCATTAGACGGATACAGGCTGGCGATAAGGCAGGAGAATATACAGTCGGGAACAGACGCTGCCGAAGTAGTGGTACCCGCGAGATCAATGAGGGAGATAGCGCGTATATTGCCGGAAGACGAGCAGACGGTAAAGCTGTACAGCGCGGACAATCTTTTTACAATGACCTGCGGAGATACAGAGATAGCCTCGAGGGTGCTTCAGGGCGATTATGTAAGGTATAAAAACATACTGCCGGCCGAACATACAACAAGAGTCATAATAAACAAGCAAAGTTTTTTGAACAGCCTTGAGAGGGCAAGCATACTTGCAAGGCAGTCAAAGACCAACCTTGTCAACTTAAAAGTTGAAGAAGGGCTTATGACGATAACGTCAGATTCGGAAGTGGGAAAAGCGAAAGAGGAAGTGGAAATAACGCTCTCGGGCAAGAGCCTCGAAATATCGTTCAATTCAAGGTATCTGCTCGACGTATTAAAAGTAGTCGCGGACGACGAGATAGTGCTCGACATGAATACTAATATAAGCCCGTGCATGATACATCCGCTGCAGGGAAGCGGCTTTTTATACCTCGTGCTGCCGGTAAAAACGAGCAACGGTTAACTGTTAGCTTTGTGTCTTATAAATGTTTTTTCCAGCCATGATTTTAAGCGCTCCTCTATAACAGGAGCGTATTTTAATGAGAGTATTATCAGAGCGACGGCGATAACGACGAGTATAATGATACCCCAATCGGGGATGGATATCATCCCGGCGCCGACAAGAGCGGAAAACAGTATGCCCCAGGGGCGCGTGAGTACCATTATAAGCGTAAAAGAACGGAGTTTCATAGCGGAGAGCCCCGCGATAAGGCATAATATATCGTCGGGAAAGAACGGCAGCAGGAACATAAGTATAAGCACTATCCTCTGCCGGGACGATACCGTCTGCATATATTTTTCTACGACCGTTTTTCCGGCTATGCGTTCAACGAGCGGCCTTCCGAACAGCTTTCCTAAGCCGAACGCGCATATCGAGCCCAGGAATATCGCAGCCAGCGAAATAAGGAACGCGGTCAAAGGGCCTAATAAAAGCGCGCCCGCTATCGTCGTAACGTTGCCCGGAATGGGAGAGACTATTACCTGAAAGAACTGGAGCAGGAAAAAAGCGAGCGGAGCGAGCACCCCGAATGAGGCAACATATTGCTGTATCTGCTCTTTTGACTCGAAGAATTCGAACCAGCCGCAGCCTTTACCGATATAATAAAGCACTACGCACGCCGCGACTATAGCTATGAGTACTATCGACCAGATTATCTGCTTTTTAGTGAATTTCATGCCGCCCCCGAAAAAACAATTTTCTACAAACTTTATGCAGCAAGTATACCACGCCGGAAAGATAAAATCTTCAACATTTTGTAAACAACAGTATTATCATAGAAAGTAATTGACGCCGCTCTCGAATATCCTCTGGTCCTTTTCCCCCGCAACATTCTTAAACGTGCCGTATGTATATCGCTCGCTGTGCCCCATCTTGCCGAATATACGGCCGTCAGGCGAGAGCAGCCCCTCGACAGCGAGCAGCGACCCGTTAGGGTTGCCTTCCCCCATGGTCGGAAGCCCGTTTTCATCCGCATACTGCGTAGCTATCTGCCCTTGCCCGTAAAGAGCCATGGCTTCGGCTTCGTTTGCTATGAACCTTCCTTCCCCATGCGATACGGCTATGGTATGTATGTCTCCCGGCCTGCACAGAGCGAGCCAGGGCGACGCGTTTGAGGCGACGCGCGTTTTTACCAGCTTTGAAACGTGGCGGCCTATGGAATTGAAAGTAAGCGTCGGGCTGTCATCCTTCATATCGCGGATCTCGCCGTAAGGCACCAGCCCTACCTTTACAAGCGCCTGAAAACCGTTGCAGACGCCGAGTATCAGGCCGTCGCGTTTCATGAGCCCTTCCACGGCTTTTTTCACCTTCGGCGCGCGCAGCACCGCCGTTATGAACTTACCGGAGCCGTCGGGCTCGTCGCCGGCAGAAAATCCTCCCGGCAGCATCAGTATCTGGCTGTAAGTTATAAGCTGCGCGAGAGCGTCTATGCTGTATTCTATATCACCTTCGTATATATTGCGCATTACGAATATCTCGGGAAGCCCTCCGGCCGCTTTAAAAGCCGCGGCCGTATCGTATTCGCAGTTCGTTCCGGGAAAAACGGGTATGACTATTCGGGGCCGTATCCTGGTACCGGTATAAGTATATATATTTTTGCTTTCATATAGCTTGCAGGGGATCGAGCCGGTCTGGATCTTATCCACAGGATATACACTTATGAGAGGTTTTATAAAACTTGCCCTCAACTCCGTAAGCGCAACACTCTCTTTGCCGAACGAAATACTGCCCCTAACCGTTTTGCCTATACGCTCGAACGGAAGGCCTTTCCCCTCGAGTATCATATCCCCGTACGCTTTATCCGTAAGGTCGTCTATATCTGAACCGGAGAGGTGAGCTCCTATGCCGTTTCCAAGCGCCATCTTCGCTATCGCGGCAAGCGCGCCGCCCCGTTCGACCGCGTATGCGGAGAAGATTTTTTTATTCTTAATAAGCGCGTACACACTTGCATACGCTTTTTTTATGCTTTCGAAATCCGGCATGCCGTTTTTATCCCGCTTGATGCGTACGCGGTAAATGGTACTTCCGTTATACTTGAACTCAGGGGATATAAGGTTATCCACATGCTCTGTGGATAATGCGAATGAAACTAATGTGGATGGAACGTGGATATCTTCGAACGTTCCCGACATTGAATCTTTTCCGCCGATAGCCGCGACTTTTAAATTCTTCTGCGCCCACCATGCCCCGAGAAGAGCGGATAGCGGTTTTCCCCAGCTTGTGTCGCTGACTACGCGCTCGAAATATTCCTGCAGCGTCAGCCACGCGCCCGAAGAGTCCGCGCCCGCCGCGGCGAGCTTCGCGAGCGAAAGCACGACGGAATATATCGCGCCGATGAACGGATTTTTCTCCATTAAATAAGGGTCGAGGCCGTACGAGAACACCGTGGCCGTTTTGCATTCGCCTTCGGCTGCGACTTTAGCTGCCATGGCCTGAACGGGCGTCAGCTGAAACTTGCCTCCGAGCGGCATATTTACCGTTCCCGCGCCTATCGTCGAATCGAACATCTCAATGAGCCCTTTTTTCGAGCATACATTGATATCCGACACGATAGAAAGAAGCCTTTCGTAAAAACCGCCGCTGAAATTTTCTTTAAACAGGTCCCTTGTTTCATAGCCGGCTGCGCGCGCGTTTGCCTTAGATGTCGCCCCGTTGGTATCGAGGAAAGACCGCTTTATATCCACTATGGGCTTTCCGCGCCAGAAAAGCTGCATCCTTTCTTTATCTGTTACTTCGGCTACCTTATCGGCGTGCAGATTCTCTCTTTTAGCCAGCTCCAAAACTTTACCGGCGTCTTCGGGAGCGACAACGACTGCCATCCTTTCCTGGCTTTCTGATATCGCAAGCTCTACGCCGCCTAAGCCTTCGTACTTCTTCCGCACTTTATCAAGGTCTACGCGGACTCCGCCCGAAAGCTCGCCTATGGCTACGCAGACTCCGCCCGCGCCGAAGTCGTTGCAGCGCTTGATGAGAGCGGAAAACTCTCTATTTCTGAACAGCCTCTGAAGCTTGCGCTCCGTAAGCGGATTGCCTTTTTGCACCTCCGCTCCGCACGTGTCTATCGACTGCATATCGTGCGCCTTCGACGAGCCGGTCGCGCCCCCGCAGCCGTCGCGGCCGGTCGCGCCCCCTAAGAGCAGTATAATATCGCCAGGGCAAGGCGTTTTTCGTACTACGTTTTCAGCGGGGGCAGCGCCTATTACGGCGCCCAGTTCCATCCGTTTTGCCTTGTAGCCCTCATGGTATATCTCATCTACGAGGCCGGTAGCGAGGCCTATCTGGTTGCCGTACGACGAGTAGCCGTGAGCGGA
>CAZDZY010000009.1:0-24345 GCA_964510055.1 uncultured Christensenellaceae bacterium | reverse complement strand
CTGCGGCAGCTTTCCGTTAAGGGTATCCTTAACGCTCTCCCTCGGGTCGCCGCTGCCTGTTATTCTCATGGCGTGGTATACATACGATCTTCCGGAAAGAGGATCGCGTATCGCACCCCCGAGGCAAGTCGCCGCTCCGCCGAAAGGCTCTATCTCCGTAGGGTGGTTATGCGTCTCGTTTTTAAACATTATAAGGTAGTCTTTCGGTTTGCCGTCAACTATGACCTGCCTGCGTATTGAACACGCGTTTATCTCTTCAGAATCGTCAAAGCCGGGCAGCCCCGCCTTTTTCGCTTCTTTTGCGTACAGCGTGGCAATATCCATGAGGCAGATATCTTTCTTCTTATCCCCGTATAATTCTTTTCGTGCTTTCAGATATTCCTTATATACGCTTTCAATATCTTCGGCGCTTTCGTCGAACGTAACGTTTTCGAGCTTTGTCAGAAAAGTTGTATGTCGGCAGTGATCCGACCAGTAGGTGTCTATTACGCGTATTTCAGCTAAGCACGGGTCTCTTTTCTCGTCGTCTTTGAAGTACTGCTGTACGAACGAGATATCTTCAAAACTCATCGCGAGGCCGTAAGAGCGTATGAAGTTATTAAGTTCTTCGGAGCCGTAACCGTTGAATCCGGCAAGTATCTCGACGTCCAGAGGCTCGGGGGAAACGTCTTTAAGAGTTTTAGGCAGCTCATTGCCCGCTTCGCGCGAGTCAACGGGGTTGATGACGTATGATTTTATATCCTCAGCGTCGCTCTCGTTTACGCCTGAAAGAATATATACAGTTGCGCATTTAACGGCCGGGCGGGTTTTAAGCGAGGGCAGCAGCAGCTCGATGCACTGCACGGCGCTGTCAGAGCGCTGGTCATACTGGCCGGGCAGATATTCGACTGCGAAAGCGATATCGCCGCTGCCAAAGTCAGGCTTGCCGTAATAGACCGTATCGGCTGCAGGCTCGGAAAATACGCTGCTCACCGCCGCAGCAAACTCTTCTTCGCTTAAGCCTTCAATATCATAACGGCTGAGTATACGAACGTTTTTAAGGCTGCCTTTGCCCAGTATATCGCGGAAATCGGCTTTTACGGCCTTAGCGCTTATATCGAACCCGTCTTTTTTCTCGATGAGTATACGTCTTACCATAATGACTCCCTGCAAATAATGTCGTTTGTATGCGGTATAACTGAGTATATCCGGTTTTGCGGGCACGTGCAACAATTAATGCGTATAAAAAAAGCCTGTAAAACGAAATCGTTCGTACTTTATCCGCGAAAAGCCTGAACGTTTTCAGATAAGTTGACGGATAATTTGTAAAGAGAAGCAAAATACCCTTTTAATATCGTAAGTTTTTGTATATAATATATATATTATATTGTAGGTTTTTATTGCCGGGGCATAAGAGAAGGGCTGGTATGGGCTATGCTGCATATAGGAAAAGACGCGATGGTGCCGCTTAAGGATGTTGTTTTCATACTCGATTATAAAGAAGCGAAGACGAACGACGATACGAATAACGCGCTTAAGAAACTCGGCGATATCGCGCACACCATGTATATAGAGCGGTACAACATCAAGTCTGTAGTAGTCACGAGATTTTTGGATAAGTTCTTTATATATTATTCCCCCATATCGCCCGCTACGCTCTATAAAAGATCAAGGCTGCGTTAATTTTATTTTTTTATATAAGTTTAAGGAGAAGATCATAAAATGGGCACATCAGACAGAAATTACGACGCTTCGCAGATCCAGGTTCTCGAAGGCCTTGAACCCGTGCGCAAACGCCCGGGAATGTATATAGGCTCGACGGATGCAAGAGGGCTGCACCATCTCGTTTATGAAGTAGTCGACAACTCGGTGGACGAGGCAATGGCAGGCGTCTGCGACCTTATTACAGTTACGCTCTGCAGCGACGGAAGCGTTCTTGTGGAGGATGACGGCAGAGGCATCCCTGTCGACATACACCCTAAAGTAGGCAAACCCGCGCTCGAGGTCGCGCTTACTATGCTGCATGCGGGCGGAAAGTTCGGCGGCAGCGGATATAAGGTTTCGGGCGGGCTTCATGGAGTGGGCGTTTCGGTAGTGAACGCGCTTTCAAAAAAGCTCGTCGCGACGATAAAGCGCGACGGCAAGATATATTCAATGAGCTTCAGCCGGGGGTTTACGACCGAGGGGCTTAGAATCGTCGGGGAGACCGAAGAAACCGGAACGACGATACAGTTCTGGCCGGACGACGAGATATTCGAGACCGTGGATTTTGTTTTTGACACTTTAAAGGCGCGCCTTCGGGAGCTTGCGTTTTTGAACAAGGGCGTGCAAATAAAGATACGCGACGAGCGCATCGACAAGGAAAGCAGTTTCCAGTATGAAGGCGGTATAATAGAGTTCGTAAAATACCTGAATAAGAACAAGGCGGTGCTGCACCCCGAGCCCATATATATCCGCACCGAAAAGGACTCCCAGATAGTCGAGATAGCGATGCAGTATAACGACTCGTACAACGAGAACATATTCACGTTCGCCAACAACATACCGACGCACGAGGGCGGCACGCACCTTATGGGATTTAAATCAGGCCTCACAAGGGTGATGAACGATTACGCGCGCAGGTTCAAAATGATCAGCGAAAAAGAAGAGAACCTCTCGGGCGAAGATATACGCGAAGGATTGACGGCGATAATAAGCGTTAAACTGCAGGATCCGCAGTTCGAAGGCCAGACGAAGACGAAATTAGGCAACAGCGAGATAAGGCCGCTCGTCGACGGAGCTCTGACGGAAGAGTTGAAGGCGTTTTTGGAAGAGAGCCCCGGGGTAGCGAGAGAAGTACTTAATAAGTGCCTTGTCGCCCAGCACGCCCGGGAAGCAGCAAGAAAGGCGAGGGAGCTTACGAGAAGAAAATCCGCTTTGGAGAGCGCGTCGCTTCCGGGTAAGCTTGCGGACTGCAGCGAAACGGACGCCGATAAATGCGAGATATTCATAGTAGAGGGCGACAGCGCGGGCGGCAGCGCTAAGCAGGGGCGGGACCGGCGGTTTCAGGCTATACTCCCGCTGCGCGGCAAGATACTCAACGTTGAGAAGACGCGGCAGGACAAGGCGCTGGCAAACGCAGAGATAAAGGCCATGGCTACGGCTTTCGGCGCCGGCATAGGAGAAGAATTCGACGTTTCGAGGCTGCGTTACAACCGCATCATCTGCATGACGGACGCAGATGTGGACGGGAGCCATATAAGGATATTGCTCTTAACGTTCTTCTACAGGTATATGAAACAGCTCATTGAATCGGGGCATGTTTATATAGCGCAGCCGCCGCTTTATAAGGTGGCTAAAAACAAAACGGAGAGATATTTGTACAGCGACGAAGCTCTCGAGAAGTATTTGAACGAGATAGGCAAGGAAGGCATTACGATACAGCGCTACAAAGGCCTCGGAGAGATGAACCCCGATCAGCTGTGGGAAACGACGATGGACCCGGATAACAGGACGCTGCTGCAGGTATCGGTGGATAACGCCATAGAAGCGGAAGAGATATTCACTATATTGATGGGCGACGCGGTAGAGCCGCGGAAAGAATTCATAGAGCAGAACGCGAAGCTCGTAGTGAACCTGGATGTATAAGCAAAGAGTATGCGGTTAAAGGCGGGCGTCCACAGGACGCCCCTACGGTTTTTAACACCTGTACGGATTCCGCCAGAAATAGTGTATGCGGTATGAGAGTAACACCTCATCCGCCACGGCAAGCCGTGCCACCTTCCCCTCGAGGGGAAGGCTTGATTTGAACAAATTTTGAGGTGAATTATATTGGACAACACAAGAAAAGCCATACAGCCTATAGACATAGAAAATGAGATGAAGAAATCGTTCATATCGTACGCGATGGCGGTAATTATAAACCGCGCATTGCCCGATGTGAGGGACGGCTTGAAGCCCGTGCACAGAAGGATACTGTACTCTATGAGCGAACTCGGGCTGTCGCCCGACAAGCCGTTCAGGAAGAGCGCGAGGATAGTCGGCGACGTTTTAGGCAAATACCATCCGCACGGCGACAGCGCCGTATACCTCTCGATGGTGCGCATGGCGCAGGACTTCTCGATACGCCACCCGCTCGTGGAAGGCCACGGCAACTTCGGCAGCGTAGACGGAGACTCGCCCGCTGCTATGCGTTACACTGAGGCAAGGCTATCGCCCATATGCATGGAACTGCTACGCGACCTCGATAAGGACACGGTCGATTTTTACCCTAACTTCGACGAAACGCTCATGCAGCCTTCCGTGCTGCCCAGCAAGTTTCCGAACCTTTTAGTTAACGGAACGGGCGGCATAGCCGTCGGCATGGCGACTAATATACCTCCGCATAACCTTGGAGAAACGATAGACGCCGCGGTGCAGCTGATAGACGATCCGGAATGCACAGTAGACGACCTGATGGAGCATTTAAAGGGGCCCGACTTCCCCACCGGCGGCATAATAATGGGCACCGCCGGGATAACGCAGGCGTATAACACAGGCCGCGGCAAGGTATGCGTGCGCGCGAAGGCCGAGATAGAGGAATTTAAGGCCGGCCGCCAGCGTATCATTGTGACTGAAATACCGTACCAGGTAAATAAGGCGGCGCTTATTACGCACATTGCCGAGCTCGTGCAGGATAAAAGCCTCGAAGGAATATCGGACATACGCGACGAGAGCGACAAGAGCGGCATGCGCATAGTCATAGAGCTTAAAAAAGACGTAAATTCCAACGTGATACTCAACAGGCTTTATAAGCATACGCAGATGCAGGATACTTTCGGCGTTATAATGCTGGCGCTCGTGGACGGCGAGCCCAAGGTGCTGAACTTAAAAGAGATGCTGTATCACTACCTCGAGCACCAGAAGGTCGTTATAGTGCGCCGCACGAAGTACGAGCTTGAAAAAGCGGAAGCGCGCGCGCATATACTCGAAGGGCTCATAATCGCGCTCGACAACATCGACGAAATAGTCGACATGATAAAAAAGTCGCCCGACGTGCCCACCGCCCGCGATTCATTGATGGCGAGGTTCGGCCTCTCGCAAATACAGGCGCAGGCCATACTCGACATGAGGCTGCAAAGGCTCACGGGTCTCGAGCGCGACAAGATACTCGAAGAATATAAAAAGCTTCAGGAACGCATAGCATACCTTAAAAGCGTGCTTGCGTCGCCTCAGATGGTGCTCGATATCATAAAGCAGGAGATGCTCGAGATAAAAGAAAAGTATGTGAATGAGCGCCGCACCGAGATAACGTTTACGGCGGACGATATCGACCTCGACGAGATGATACAGGAAGAAGAGATGGTCGTGACCATGACGCATTTCGGGTATATAAAGCGCCTTCGGGTCGATACGTACAGGACGCAGCGCAGAGGCGGGCGCGGCGTATCCGGAATGGCCACGAGGGAAGAAGACTTCGTGGAACACGTGATGGTCACGTCTACGCATTCCAACCTGCTGTTCTTTACGAATAAGGGCAAGGTATACCGCAGAAAGTGCTACCACCTGCCGGAAACGGGCCGTACCGCCAAGGGCATGGCTATAGTCAACCTGCTTTCGCTCGAAGCGGGCGAAAAGGTGTCGGCAGCGCTGCCCGTAAGGGATTTTGAAAACGACGCGATGCTGGTGCTGGCAACCAAGAAAGGCCTTATCAAGAAAACGCATATCAGCGAATTCAAAAACATACGGCAGAGCGGCATAATAGCGATAGGCATGCGCGAAGACGACGAGCTCATAGGCGTGCTGGAAACGAGCGGCAGCGACAACCTGATACTCGGCACCGCAAAAGGAATGTCCGTCATGTTTTCTGAAGGAGACGTGCGCGACATGGGCAGGGGCGCCATGGGCGTAAGGTCTGCCACGCTGCGCGAAGGCGACAGCGTAGTGGGCATATCTATCGCGAAGCCTCTCGGCGAGGTGCTCGTTATATCCGAAAACGGATACGGCAAGCGCACGCCCGTATCCGGATATACGCTGCAGCACCGCGGAGGCATAGGAATAAGGACGCTGCATACCACGGACAAAACGGGAGACATGTGTGCTCTTAAAGTCGTGGACGGCAGCGAAGATCTTATGGTAATAAACGACGCGGGCGTGATTATACGCATGAAAGTAAGCGAGATAAGCGTTATAGGCCGCGATACGCAGGGGGTGCGGCTCATGAACGTCGGCGAAGATTCCAAGGTAGTATCGGTAGCTCTAGTGCTTACGGACGAAGAGACTGAGGAGCCGGAGGCTTGATATGGCTGTAAAGGCGAGGCCGGGGAGAAACCGGTTATTTCGCATCAATACAAAATACTTTAAGATCGCGGGGGCCGCTCTGTTTGCCGTTGCCGTCATAGCCGCAATATCCTATTTTATTTCCCAGGGGGAAATAAGCGCGAAAAAGCAGGATGCCGTTAAAGCCGTCGCCTCAAAAGGTTATATAAACGTCGGGCTGCGCGGAGACCTGGGAAGCCTGTGCCTGTACGACGAAGCGGCGGGCACGTATTCGGGGCTCGAAAAGGATATAGCCGACGAAATAATAAAGAAGCTGTTCCCCGACGGCATCATAGTCAATTATATAAACGTCAATTCCGAAACGAAAGACGCGCTGCTCCAAACGGGCGACGTGGATATCTCGCTCGGCGCTTCGGTCAACAGGGCAGTTGAAGGGATATATTACACCTCTCCGTATTTCACAGACCCTTCGGCGTTTCTTGTCAGGGAAGGGGAAATGACAGCGATCAAGGAGTTTTCCGGCAGTACGGTCGCGATCGTGCAGGGGTCTCGTGCCGCGACAAAGCCGAAAGGAAGCAAAAAGACTAATCTCGAGATATACTTTGAATCGATTGATATAAGCGCCAACGTGCGTGTATACGCATCGTATCCGGAAGCAATAGAAGCGCTGCGGGCAGGCTATGTGAAAGGCGTTTGCGCGAACGAGCTGTTCTTAATGCTTTTCGGGAAATCAGGGATGCTGCTTCTGGGCGAGAAGTGCATCCCGAGCGATTATTGCGTACAAACGTGGAAGAATCTCGGCGCTTTCGGCGACGCGGTAAACGACGTGATAAAAGATATGATAAAGGACGGGACGATGGCGGGGCTGCTCGGTAAGTGGCAGCTTAAAAGCTATGAAGCGCCCGCTGAATAGTATGGAGGAATGGATGAACAGCGGACTGATACGGGTCGCGGCGGCGGTCCCCGGGGTCTCGGTAGGGAATATCGATAAAAATAAAGAGAGCATATCGGCAATGATAAAAGAAGCTGAAGCTAAGGGAGTAAGCATCATCGCTTTTCCCGAGCTCAGCCTTACTTCATATTCGCTGGGCGATCTTTTTCGCCAGAGAAGCGTGCTTACCGAAAGTGAAAAAGCGTTAAGCCAGCTTTTAGCGGAGACAAAGTCTTCGGGGATATTAGTTATTATTGGCATGCCTGTTTATACGGCAGATAAGCTTTTCAACTGCGCTGTGGTATTTCAGTCCGGAAAGATCCTGGGCGCAGTGCCAAAGGCTTATCTGCCTAATTATTCCGAATATTACGAACAGCGCTGGTTCACATCCGGTCTTGAAATAAAAGGCGCATCGGCAGCGCTTGCCGGGCAGAGTATACCTTTCGGGTCGGATCTGCTTTTCGAATGCCAGAATATTAAAGAACTCGCTGTCGGTATCGAGCTGTGCGAAGATCTATGGGTGCCGTTTCCCCCGCACGCTTACCAGGCTATGTCGGGCGCAACTCTGCTTTTCAATATTTCCGCAAGCAACGAACTTGCGGGCAAGAGCGCATATCGCGAGGAAATGATAAAGCAGGAGTCGGGACGTTATATAGGAAGTTTCGTTTACGTTTCCGCCGGGCCGGGAGAATCGACTACCGACGCTGTATTTGGCGGGCATATAGTGCTTGCCGAAAACGGGTATATTCTGGAGAGTTCCGAGAGATTCACATTCGAGCCGCATATGAGTATCACCGAGTTCGACCTGCACAGGCTGACTCACGACAGGATACTCAAAAACACTTTTGTTACAAAGAATCCGGAAAAGCCTTTCAGGAAAGTATTTTTTACGGCTGAAGAGGCGGAGCCGAAATTCAGGAGTTTCGAGCGTATGCCGTTTGTGCCGTCGGACGAAGCGGAAAGAGAAGAGCGCTGCAGGGAGATCTTCGATATACAGGTGACGGCGCTCATGCGCAGGCTTATCCATACAAAAGCGAAGTGTGCCGTTATCGGGGTCTCGGGCGGGCTCGATTCCGCGCTCGCTCTCATGGTTTCGAGCGAGGCGGTTAAACGGCTGGGAGGGAACAATACTGTGACGGGCGTAGTTATGCCCGGATTCGGAAGCACTGAGGCCACACAGGATCTCGCCCGGCGGCTCGTGGCCGCGTCGGGAGCGGATCTTAGGGAGATAAGCATAGTTAACGCCGCGAAAGCGCACCTTGAAGACATAGATCACAGCGGAAAGGCCGACGTTACGTTTGAAAACGCGCAGGCAAGGGAGCGTACGCAGGTGCTTATGGACATAGCCAACCAGACGAACGGCATAGTGGTAGGCACAGGAGACCTGTCGGAGCTGGCGCTCGGTTTCTGCACATATGCCGGAGACCAGATGTCGATGTACGGCGTAAACGCCGGTATCGCGAAGACGCTAATTAAAGAGATGGTGCTTTGTATCTCGCGGGACGACAAGGCCTTAAACGATATTATGAAAGAGATAGTTTCCATACCGCCGTCGCCCGAGCTGCTGCCCCCCACGGGAAAGGACGAGCGGCAGGATACGCAAAAACAGATAGGACAATATGATCTCAACGATTTCTTTATCTACTATATGCTCAGGTTCGAGATGCCGCCGGAAAAGATACTGCTGCTGGCCCGGGCGGCGTACCCCGAGTATGCTGAGGACAACTTAAAAGAGCAGCTCAAAAAATTCTACAAGAGGTTCTTCGCGTCGCAGTTCAAGCGCTCGTGCATGCCCGACGGGCCCAAAGTGGGCAGCATTTCGCTCTCGCCCCGGGGAGACTGGCGCATGCCCTCAGACGCGGAAGCGGACATGTGGATAAAACAATTGGAATAAGACCGAAATAAAACGGCTGAAAAGCCGTTTTTTATATTCCACAAAACTTGTACCAGCCCCCTTTATTTGACACTGGAAACGATATCAATTAAAATCATATTTATAAAAATAGAGATATATTAAATCATGTAATATATTTATATGAAGGGCGCGTATGAATTACAGAAAAGCCAATACTATTTCTTTAATAATATCGTTTCTGGGAATTGCAGTTGCAATTATTCCGTTTTTAATTTCCGGCAATTCAAGCCGCGTGTTTTTATTTGCAGGGCTGGCTGTCTTTATTGCCGGAATAATAACAAACCGTATACTTTGCAGATGCCCGGTTTGCGGAAGATTTGTGAATGTCGATTCTATCTCTTTGCCTGATTATTGTCCATTCTGCGGAGAACCGCTTGAGCAGGGCAATCAAGATGATGACGATGATAATAAAGGCTAAAAGATAACAGTAAAATGTATTGATCTTATTTATATGAGGTAAGCTTATGAATTACAAAAAAGCGCTTTTAACAATTATAATTTTAGCCGTGCTGGGTATTATAGCCGCATTTTTTAATGTTTATCTGATATTTATATTTGTAATTCCCGCGTTAATGATAAGGTTCGCGTTTTACAGATGCCCGTATTGCGAATGCGCACTGAGATCTTTTATGCCCAAATATTGTCACAATTGCGGAGAAGAGCTTGAGCCGCAAAACCGAGAAAATAATGATGAATAGAACAACACCTGATTTTTACCCCTTTTGCGGAGAACCGCTTGATCAGGAACACCGTGCTTATTAGTCTTTCAGGTCATTCATATAATCCCTTCGAGAAGTCGGCGTCAAGGCCGACGACCTTGGGCCACTCGCCGGTCTCGATTATAGTGGTGCAGTTTATGTTTCCTAAATGAGCGTAAAGATGGCGGAATTGCCCGAGTATAAGAGCGAGGCGGCTATGTTTGCACCCTTCAGGACCCGAGCCGAGCATTTCATCCGTAAGGCTATGAAGATAACCGGAAATTTTAGCTTTAACGGATTCATAGTATTTTAAAAGTTCCTCTTTAGACAATACTTTTTCGCTGTTTGCGTCCAATGAATTGAGCCCCGGCTCGTGGAAGGGCGGCTCAATATATTTCTGCGGGTTTATAAACCACTGATCGCATGAATGCAGCGCGTGATAGACGTGCTTCCACACAGGCTGGCCGCATAAGCGGAAATCCATATCGCACGTAAGTATCATCGTTTTTACGTTATAAAGCAAAATACCGGTCTGCTCTGAAATAATGTTAACAAGTTCTCTGTTCATAAAGACCTCCTGTTAATGGAGTTTGTTCTTTCTGCGGTATGAGGAAGTATTAACTATCCTTGCAGGCCGCTTTCCTGACGCTCCATATTCTCTATGACTATATCGTATATATCTCCCAGAGAAGCGCAGTACTCTATTACCTTCCACGGAGTATTCGTGTGGTAATGGATCTTTATCAATGTTTCATCGCCCACGGCAAGCAGGCAGTCGCCCTCGATTTTATTTGTGATATACTTGTTTATTTCCTGTTCGGAAAGGCCGCGGCCGTCTATTAATAACTGAGTATCAAACCTGTATTCAAGCATAATCCACCTCTGTTTTTATATGCAAATAATAATCGAAGTGAAAAAATAAATCAATGTGTTGATGCGGTTTACAAGCCCGCGGATATTAGAAAATGATGGAAGCGCATCAGGCCGTATGGGCCTTCTTTGCAAGCGCCATTACGCCGCCTATCAAAAACAGTACGGCTATAGCCGTGCCGAACACCCCGGAGCCTAAATAAGAGGGCAGGAGCGTAAGAGCGCCCGCTATTACGAGGAGCACGCCTCCCTTTTTATTTTCTTTCCTGAGCATCGACGTGCCGACAAAGCCCAGAGTGGCCGCGCTGCCCAGTATAAAAAGCGCAACGGCTACGACCACTATTGCAGCTATGCCGGCAATAGTTTCGCCCGTTTCGAACGCGGGCCCGAAAAACCTGAACATATGAGAGCCGGTAAAAGTCGTCACACGAAGCAATACCCTTAGCAGCAGGGCAAAGACCAATATAAACGAACCCAAAACAATGCTTATGATGGAGCCTGACAGACCGAGGGCCGATTCCGTTTTATACATGACTTTTCTCCTTAATAATCAGTATGATTATCCTTATTATTCCCAATTAATAAGCATACAAAGCAAACGCAAATAAAAAGGCAGCCGAAAGGCTGCCGGATTATCAGGCTGTGTTAAACGGTTTTATTGATCCCGGGCTGAGCGGCGATCGAGGGTTTTCTCGATACCGCCATTATGCCGCCTACAAGCATAAGAACGAACGGTATGAAGCCTATGAACGAAACAAGCGCAAGCGAGCCTCCGACTATAAGCAGCACACCGCCGCTTTTATCGTCGCGATTTAGCTTCGCGGCGCCTAAAAAGCCCAGTATAAACGAAGCGGCCGCAACAGCGATAGCCGCCGCGGCGAATATCGCGATCATAGGAACGATCCATTCCGAAAAGGAATCATACGTTAAACCGTAGCCGAGGACATGGTCGGGCACATATCTTAAAAATAGATTCTTGAGAACAGGTTCAAAATAGCTGAAGAAGAATGTCGTGAAAAGCGTTCCTATCAGGACAAAGAACGTTAATACCGCCCCTATTATAGAACCTACGAGTCCGAGTGTCGATTCTGTTTTATACATTTTATATACCTCCAAAATAAATTACTTCTATATACTGACTGCCTTAAGGTGATAATTATTGCCTATATTATAAAATAATACATTAAGTAAACATATGCAATATATTAATCGATTATAAATGTAAAATATTATTTAATTAAAAACAGCCTTTTACAGCGGCTGTAAGGCTGTTTGGATCAGAATGCGGTGACTGTGTGTATCAGGAAGCTTCTTTGTAATAGACTTTAAGCAGCATTTCGAGTGTAGCTTTTTCATCAGGCACGTAATAGTATGTGCCGTTGATAGTATCGCCTTTTCCGGGTATGGTGAATTTGTCCGCACTATCAAGGTCAACGCCCATAAGTATTTTCGCGAGGTCGACCATCTGAGTGGTGTTGAGATTCGTGCTCACATACTTCTGAAGGTCGTCGTAAAGGTTTAATATAATATCGACCGCGCCCATGCTCTTTATCTTTTTTGCGAGCTTTATCATGAAATCCTGCTCTTTTTCAGCGCGCCCGAGATCTCCGCCGGGGGTATTATGGCGGTCGCGAAGATAGATTTCCGCTTTTTCTCCCTTAAGTAGCACGGTATCGCCTTTTTCGCCTACTCCGGGCTGGTCGTAATCGAGAGTTACTTTAACGCCTCCCACAGATTCCGCCACGGGCGCTATGCCGTCTATATCGATGCTGGCGTAAAAATATACGGGTATATCGAGCGTAAAATCGAGTTTTTTCTTCAGTTTGCATTCCCTCTGCAGGAACATCTGTACGGCAGCCATGGAATTATCCGCGCCATAGTGTTTCGGGCCGCCTCCGAAAGAATACGCGTTTGTTATCTTATCCTGGACGGTCTTGGTTATTTTCCCGGTATCTGCGTCTATCTTGTACTGCGACGTACGCGTGTCGCGGGGGAACGAAATGAGCGATACTTTTTTCGTTGCGGTGTCTACCGCGCAGACAAGCACAACATCGCTCCTGTACCCGAGCTTAAGGTCGGCGCGCTCATCGGTATAGTCTATTCCTAAAAACAATATATTAACTATATCGTCGTTACGCACATACGTTTTGCCTTTATATACGATGGTATCGTGATTTTTCGAAGGCGCATCGGTGCCGCCCTGGGGAGTAAATGTTTTGTGCGGATCAGAAAAAAGCGAACTCGGGTCGTCGGATCTTATTTGGTCGTAGATCACAAACAAAGCGACGCCGGTGCTGATTATCAGTAAACAGAAAATCACGAGCAGCGTTTTTATCGCTTTGCTGTTTTTGTTTCTTACAGGCGCAGTATAGTTATCATGATCGTTCAATCGTATTCTCCTGGCCGGCTGAAAATAAAACCTTATCTTTACTGCAATAGCTTGTCAGCAAGTTTCAGATCCAGTCAAATGTATCTTTCCCCAAACCCCTAAGATACTATTTAATAATTCTCGTAGAAATCGCCGCGGCTGTAATCATAAACAGTGCCGTTGGCGTAAAGGTCCATATTGTCGAGAGCAAGGCCTGTGCCTATCGCTACGCAGGATACTGCGTCTTCCGCTACGTAACAAGGTATGCCCGTTCTTTCGCTGAGCATCCTGTCGAGGCCGTAAAGCAGCGACCCTCCGCCCGTCATGCAGATGCCGTTCTCGGCAATATCCGACGCAAGCTCGGGCGGGCAGTTTTCAAGGGCACCGTGAAGCAACTCCATAATGCCGTTGAGAGGCTCCTCAAAAGCTTCTATCGTCTCGTTTGAACTTAAAGTCACCATCTTCGGCAGGCCCGAAATAAGGTTGCGGCCCGCCACTTCCATATATATCTGCTCTTTGCGGGGGAAGGCGGAACCTATGTTTATCTTAATTTCCTCAGCCGTTCTGTCCCCGATGAGCATGTTGTGTTTCTTCTTCATATACTTGACAAGCGCTTCGTCAAATTTATCGCCTGCGAGCTTCGATGAATCGCTGATAACGACGCCCCCCAAAGAGATTATCGCGACGTCGCTCGTTCCGCCGCCTATATCGAGCACCATGCTGCCGTACGGCGCGGCTATGTCTATGCCGGCGCCTATGGCGGCCGCCATAGGCTCTTCAATAAGCGCGGTGTGCCTAGCTCCCGCCTCCTCAGTCGCCTCTATTACGCTGCGCCTTTCCACCTCGGTAACTCCGGAAGGTACGCAAACTATAACGCGCGGTTTAAAAAAGAGCCGCCTGCCGATAACTTTCCTTATAAAAAATCTGAGCATCCTTTCGGTGTCATGGAAATTTGATATAACGCCGTTGCGAAGAGGCCGCACAGCCACGATGTTTCCCGGCGTCCTGCCGAGCATTATACGGGCTTCTTCACCTATTGCCAGTAATTCCCCGGTCGACCTGTTGACAGCCACGACCGATGGTTCGCGAAGAACGATCCCCTTTCCTTTAACATAAACCAGAACGGATGACGTTCCAAGATCTATTCCTATATCATTAAATTCCATTGCCATCTGAATGCACCCCTACGTTAATTTCCACCCCAAATAATATAAATAAACCATTACGATTTAAAGTCATATATGCAGACTATCATATACTATAATACAAATGAAAACAATTTTCAACCCGGTTTATTTCAGGTTTTTTATGGTCATTGCAGGCATATCGGGCCCGGGCAGTATATAGCTAATCAGGTCTTCGAGTTCGCGCAAACTGCTTAAGCGCACAGCAGCCTCCCTTATTTTTGAAGCGCCTTTAATGCCTTTTAAATACCACGCCGCGTGCTTTCTTATCTGCAGCATCGCCTGCTTTTCGCCTTTAAGGCTTACTGCCGTTTTCGCCTGGCGGAGCAGCGCGGCTGCCCTTTCCTGCATGGAAGCCGGCGGAATCGCGGCGCCTGTTTTAAAAAGAGCGTTTATTTCCCTGAATATAAAAGGGTTTCCAAGAGCCCCCCGCGCGACCATTATCGCGTCGCAGCCGGTCGTTTCAAATATTGTCTTTGCGTCATCCGCGCAGAATATATCTCCGCTCGCTATCACGGGTATGGAAACGGCATTTTTAACTTCCGCTATCACGCCGATATCCGACCTGCCGCTGTAAAACTGCCGGCGCGTGCGCCCGTGCACCGTTACTGCCCGTGCGCCTGAGTCCTGCGCCATTTTGGCAAAGTCGACTGCATTGACGCTTGTTTCATCCCAGCCTTTGCGGAATTTTACCGTGACAGGCACCTTTGAAACTTTTACGGTGCTGCTTATGAGCTTTGACGCGAGAGGGATATCGTTCATAAGAGCGCACCCCTCGCCGTTCGACGTGACTTTAGGAGCGGGACAACCCATGTTGATATCGAAAAGGGCTATTCTTTCCGGATAAGCGCTGTATAGCCGCTCCGCGCTTTGGGCAATAGCGCACGGGTCTTTTCCGAAAAGCTGCACGCCCAGCGCTTCTTCGCCCGGAGCGGGGGATATTAGCTGTATCGAGCGTTTCGAACCGTATTTTAAACCAAGAGCGCTCGTCATTTCCGTATACGTGAATCCCGCGCCCATTTCCAGCGCTATCTGGCGGAAAGCGGCGTCTGTGATCCCGGCCATAGGCGCCAGGAACACGTTATTGCGGACGAAACTGAAGATCATTGACCTATGGTCTCCATGGGGGATACTGCGGATGAGACCGGCAAAGACGGCGTGGGCGTGGGAGCGGGCAAAATCTTAACGAGTTCCGTGCTCAATATACGCCAGCCGTCCTCATAACGTACAAGCTGCACGTTATATATTGCGTTTTTCCATTCGGGCGGCGTTTCGGGAAGAGAATCGCGGGCGCCCGGAGCAGGCTGCGCCTTTATGTTCGTAACTTTTTCTGTGACCCTTAAAGTAACCGTGTTCTGCCACGGAAATATGAGAGCAAAGCTCGTATCGGCGCTGTAATCGAAACCCGATACCTGATACTGCAAATACTCGCTGGATTTAAGCATCCCGTCGTTTTCAAGAAAACCCTTGGAAAAAACTTTAGATAAAGTAGTGGGGTCGGCGCGCTTTAAAATTACTTGAGCCCGCACCTGCATACCGTCTTTTGTAAGCACCGAAGCGTTCATATAATCCATAGCCATAAAGAAGGCAAGCACAACAAGGCCGGCGGCCGCGCCCCATATTATGAGCCTTGAAAATAGATACCATAAAAATTTAAGCAGCACCTGCATTGCCGACGACAAAAACCATCACTCCCGTCCGCTTAAATATACCACAACGATACGGCGTTAACAACTAAGGAAACACTGATTTACTCATGCAATATCTTTGCGGTTTCCTCGCAGATCCTTAAGCATAAAATATGATCGCGTCAACAGCAAATTGTTTTATTGCATACGTGAAGGCGCCGGTAAAGAGGTCTCCAATATTTATTGAGCCGTTTTCTTTGTCAATCTGCCGTATTGTTTTTCCACGAAACTCCTGCTCCTCTCGCCGCCGTGGGAGGGAAGAAATTTAGCGCAGCCTGTGTCCAGCAGCATGCCCCAACTTTTTAGCAGCGCGTTCTCATTCGCTGCGAAAGGAGGCCATGCGTTGCCGGGAAATACGCCGTGCATGGAATCGCCGACGATTGCAATTTCATTGTCAATAATTACGCTGACAGAACCTGAAGAATGTCCCGGAGTGGGCAGGATGAAGACGTCGGGCAGGCCGAACGACCCAAGGCTGTGCGTGTAATCGGCCGCAATAGCGGCCGTTACCGGCTCGTATCGCATACGGCTCATCAGCCGCTCCACCGGTAAAAAGTTTATTAAGCGCGCCGCGCCCATTACACCGTAGGTTGCAGGGTTTTCTCCTTTTATGAGCAACTTAAGCTCTTCCTTGCTTATAAGCACCGGAACGCTGTGGGTTTTAGCGACTGCAGCGGCATTTTCGGCATGGTCAAAATGAGCATGTGTTAGAAAAAGCGCCTTGAAAGATTGCCCGGATGCACTCAATTCACCGATTTTTTTCAGCAAAAGATTTCTTCGTTTGCGGACGCTTGTATCTATAACTACGAACGCTCCGTTATAAGTAATGGAGAATACATTACATCTGCCTGAAAGCAACCTGCGAATTTGATAACCGTGACCGGTAACCCACTTCACTTTCACCGGACGTCTTTATTCCTTAGGCTTCATCGTCGGGAACAGTATAACGTCCCTTATCGACGATGAATTCGTTAGCAGCATAACGAGGCGGTCGATGCCTATGCCCATGCCCCCGGTAGGCGGCATGCCATATTCCAGCGCGTTTATAAAGTCTTCGTCCATAACATGCGCTTCGTCGTCGCCCTTTTCCCGCTGCTTCGCCTGCTCTTCGAACCGTGCGCGCTGGTCGTCCGGGTCGTTGAGCTCCGAGAAGGCGTTCGCCATCTCACGGGCAGTTATAAACAGCTCGAACCTGTCGGTAAGCCACGGCTCGCCCGGCGTCTTTTTCGCGAGCGGAGAGACTTCTACCGGATACCCGAGTATGAACGTGGGCTCGGTGAGCTTGTCCTCAACGAACGCTTCAAAAGCGGCGTACAGCAGCTCTCCCCTTGTCTTGCCCGGGGAATCGATACCGATACCTTTCGCTATACTGCGCGCTTCCTCATCGGTACAGTTCGAGAAGTCCGCTCCCGTATATTGCTTTACGGCATCGATCATCGAGAGCCGGCGCCACGGAGGGGTTAAGTCGACGCTCTGGCCTTCGTATTCAATTTTACCCGTGCCGTTGACTTTCATTGAGCATTCATATATAAGGCTTTCGCAGAGTTCCATCATGCCGTTTACGTCGGTATATGCTTCGTACAATTCTATAGTCGTGAACTCGGGGTTATGCTTTATCGACATGCCTTCGTTCCTGAATATGCGGCCTATCTCGTAAACCTTGTCGAACCCGCCGATTATGAGCCTTTTTAAATGAAGCTCCGTAGCTATACGAAGGAACATATCTATATCGAGCGTATTATGGTGGGTGATGAAAGGGCGCGCGGCTGCGCCGCCGGCGCTGCTCATGAGTATCGGCGTTTCCACCTCGAGATATCCTTTTTTATCGAGATACTCGCGGATCGTTTTTATTATCGCCGTGCGCGCTATAAACGTATCCCTGACTTCAGGATTAACTATGAGGTCTATATGGCGCTGGCGGTACCTAAGGTCGGTGTCGCGGAGTCCGTGGAACTTCTCGGGCATCGGGAGAAGGGATTTTGACAGCAGTATAATTTTATGGGCTTTGATAGAGACTTCGCCCGTGCTTGTCTTAAATACTTCGCCTTCCACGCCAATTATATCGCCTATATCAAGTTTCTTATATTCGTCGTAAGCTTCGTCGCCGAGTACGTCTTTGCGCGCGTATAGCTGTATTTTTCCGGCGGAATCCTGTATGTGGGAAAAGCTGGCCTTGCCCATGATACGCTTCGAGATCATGCGCCCCGCTGCGCTCACATTCTTGCCTTCAAGGCTTTCAAACGAAGAAACGATTTCATCCGATTCATGCGTACGTTTGTAACTCGTGATAAAAAACGGGTCGTGCCCGTTTTCTTTAAGCTGCGAGAGCTTTTCGCGCCTTATGCGGATTACCTCTCCCGGATCTTCGATTTTTTGTTCAAAATTCTCTTGCTCTGACATGAGACCCTGCCTTATTTATGAATATTCAGTATTTTAAATTTTATAGTGCCCGTGGGAGTAGTAACAGACGCTGTATCTCCCACCTTTTTACCTATTAGCGCGCTGCCGACGGGAGATTCGTTTGAAAGGCGCTTTTTATCGGCGTCGGCCTCGACCGAATGGACTATGAGATATTCTTCTTCTTCTTTGAATTCCATATCGAGTATGCGCACATACGCGCCGATATTCACCGTTGACGAGTCGATTGATTTGTCGTCAAGAATGACCGCGTTGCGCAAGAGTTTTTCCAGCTGCGCTATCTCCGTTTCTACTCTGGCCTGTTCATTTTTCGCTTCGTCGTACTCCGCGTTCTCGCTTAAATCGCCGAACGCCCGGGCTTCTTTTATCTGTTCGGATATCTCCGCACGCCGAACCGTTTTTAAATAATCAAGCTTAGCTTGTTTTTCTTTCAATCCATCTTCCGTAAGTATGACCTGATTGCTGGACATAAAATGCCTCCCCCTGCTAATGCTTTGTTAAGATAATATGTACCGTTAAAACAGTATTATACCAAAAAAATATCGTAAAAGTAAAGAGATTGTCAGGACCGTGTTTACATTACTCGTGATTATATGGCAACCAAAATACGTTGTCAAGGAAAAAACTTAAACCGTATATTGCAGTATATATAAAAATTTATTATATTATAGTGTATTAGCAGGATAAATTTCTTGCCTTTATCAAGGCGCCAGAATATAATATACTACTAATATTGTTAATATTTTAACAAAGGTTATCTGCGGCAGGCTGCCGTTCAAATATTTTTATCTGATAAGGAGGAAACTATGAAAGTATACAACTTTGCCCCGGGGCCCGCGTGCCTTCCCGAAGCGGTGCTTAAAAAAGCGCAGCAGGAGCTTGTCTTTTATGGCGAAAGCGGCATGTCCGTTATGGAGATGAGCCACCGTTCGGCAGAATGGGAAGCTATCATGGCCAAGACGGAAAAAGACCTGCGCACTCTGATGGACATTCCGGAAGATTATAAAGTGATGTTTTTGCAGGGAGGCGCGTCGCTGCAGTTCGCAATGGTGCCTATGAACCTTATGAACAGGTATAAGCGCGCTTATTACCTGCTTACGGGCGCTTTTGCCAAGAACGCCATAGGCGAAGCGAAGAAGATAGGCGAAGTGGTTATAGCCGCTTCGTCGGAAGACAAGACATTCTCGTACATACCCGAAACGAACAAGTCCATGTTCGAAGGCGAAGCCGATTATGTGCACATAACGCAGAACAACACGATATACGGCACGCGCTTCACATCCCTTCCCGAAGTGGGAGACAAGCCGCTCGTTTCCGATATGTCGTCCATGATACTCTCGGAAGAGGTAAACGTGCGCGATTACGGCCTTATCTACGCGGGAGCGCAGAAGAACATAGGGCCTTCGGGCGTTACGGTCGTGATTATAAGGAACGACTTGCTCGAAAGGTCGTCCGATATGCTGCCCAAGATGCTGAGCTACAAAGTCCAGGCGGAAAACGGCTCGATGTACAACACTCCCCCGACGTACGGCATATATATTGCCGGCCTCACGTTCGAGTACCTGCTCGCGAACGGCGGCGTAAAAGCGATGCAGAAAATTAACGAGAAGAAAGCAAAGCTGCTTTACGACTACCTCGATTCGTCTGGTCTCTTCAAGCCCACCGCGGTAAAGAAAGACAGGTCGCTGATGAACGTAACGTTCGTTACGGGCAGCGACGAGCTCGACAAGAAATTCGTTTCCGAAGCGAAAAAAGAGGGCATCGTGAACATCAAGGGGCACAGGAGCGTAGGCGGCATGCGCGCGAGCATATATAACGCTATGCCTGTAGCGGGCATAGAGAAGCTTATTGATTTCATGAAAGAATTCGAAAGAAAGGCTTAAGGGGTATGAGGCCATGTACGAAATAAAGAAGCTGAATTCAATTTCAAATGTAGTTAACGATTATCTTGAAAAAGATAAATACAACCTGAGCGAAGACGCCAAAGATTACGACGCTATACTCGTGCGCAGCGCCGACTGCCTCGAGATGGAGTTTCCGCAAAAGTTAGTCGCTATAGCGAGGGCGGGCGCGGGAGTCAACAACATACCAGTAAAGAGATGCTCCGAAAAAGGAATAGTGGTGTTCAATACGCCCGGAGCTAATGCGAACGGCGTAAAAGAGCTCGTGCTTGCGAGTATGTTCATTGCGAGCCGCAACCTTATAGAAGCAGTCGAATGGTCGAAGACTCTCAAAGGCTCAGGTGATGTGCTGGCTCTCGTAGAAAAGGGAAAGAAAAAATTCGTAGGGCCGGAGCTTATGGGCAAGACGCTTGGCGTTATAGGCCTCGGCGCCATAGGCGTGATGGTCGCGAACGCTGCCCAGGCGCTCGGCATGAAGGTTATAGGATACGACCCGTACATATCGATAGAGTCGGCGTGGGGGCTTTCGCAGTATGTCGGCAGGGCGCTGCAATTAGACCCTCTGCTCGAGCAGGCTGACTTTATAACGCTGCACATACCGCTGATGGATAAAACGAAGAGTTTTATAGGCGAAAACGAGGTCGCGAAGATGAAACAGGGAGTAACGCTGCTCAACCTTGCGAGGAACGGGCTTGTAGACTATGCTCCGCTGTTCGCCGCGCTCAAAGAAGGTAAGATAGCGGCTTATGTAACCGACTTTCCGAGCGACGAACTTTTGGGGATGCAGAATGTGATATGCATACCTCACCTCGGCGCGTCTACGCCCGAGTCGGAAGAGAACTGCGCGGAGATGGCCGCGAGACAGCTCAAAGACTATCTCGAGACAGGTACGATAGTTAATTCCGTCAACATGCCGAGCGCTTCTCTCGCGGTTGCAGGAAACTTCAGGTTAGCGGTGATACACGCGAACAAGACCGGTATGGTGGGGCATATGACCGCGGCTCTTGCCGAATCGGGCGCTAACATCACCGACATGATAAACATGTCGAAAGGCGATATAGCCTATACGGTAATAAACCTCGATGAGAAGATATCCGCGGATACGATAGAGAAGATACGTAAGATAGACGGAGTAATAAGGGTAAGGACGTTTGAAAAGTAAACGCAAATAAGTAAGTAAAGTAAAAGCCGCGAAAACTTCGCGGCTTTTACTATGAACAGGTACCCTTATTTATCTTGCGTTATGCGCAAGAAAACGTGAATTTAATCTGTTTATATTAAGACGTATTCACATGCAAGATTGTTCCCGATGCATACGCTCCGATATTAAGAGTCTCATCCCTCCGGGGTGTGTGTGCCCTCTGTTATTCCGGGGGCGGCCTGCCAGTCTTCAGGGGCCCCTGGCCACGGGCCTTTCCAGCCGTACGGAGGATTATCATCCGCCTGATCTAGGAAGTAGAATCCTGCCTCGCATGCCTGCTTCGTCGGATTGGAAAAGAACCTGTTAAGCGCTATTTCGTCAGTACCCCAGTACGTTAACGTGTAGCACATGCCCGTTTCCATATAGACATGGCAGTCAACGCCGATCGTCCCTGTTTCATCCGGGCCGAAACCGCCGTCTTCATCATCCCATACGAATCCGATACCGTCTATATCAATATAATCTATTTTCCGGCCCTGGGCCAGCTTTGATGTAACAATATCTCTTGCGGCAGTGATATAGATATTATTGGGGTTGCCGCGTATGCTGCTATCAAACTCTGTATTGAACTCCCCAAGAGTAATACTGCTGCCCGGATATGTTCTCGACAGAGATTCAAAATAAATTACGGTACCTGTCTCCGCATCTACGCCGCAGCTGTATTCTTGACTGTTGATATACCATTCGTTATGCACTATGCCTTCCATATTTGGCTCTGATTCAAATCTAACCGAAAGCGCGCTTTTATCAACGCTGACGCCGAATATCTCTGTAGCCGTCCATATGTATGCGTCAACCGCCTGCTCGCCGGTAATAAACCCTGATCCCGGATCGTTATTTATCACCGCCTCACCGGAGACCTGCGGGGCAGAACCGGCGGCGTATGTGCTCTCCTGCGAGACCGTTTTGTTTTCCTCTGCGCCCATCGCTATCTGCGTTGAGACAACAAATACCGCCACGCAGACGATCAGTATAGCTGCAGCAATAAGTATTATTCTCGATCTTCCTTTTATCAACTTTTTCATTTATATATCTCCTTCCGTTTCCTACAGTATGGACGCGTAAAGTTATGGGAATATAACGGAGATGTTATGAAGCAGTAAAAATTATCCGTACCGTGGTACCTTTGCCGGGGGCGGATTCGAACGCAAGCTGCGCGCCGTGCAGTTTAGCTATCTGGAAACAGAGCGGCAGCCCAAGGCCGTTTCCCTCACGGTTTCCGTCCGTATCGATGCGGCGGACTGTTTTCGTAATTCGCGATATCGCCTGCCCGCTCATGCCCCTCCCTGTATCAACGACTTCTATCACATTATCATAAGAGCGCAGCCAAACGGCGGCGCCCGGTTCGCTTGCCTTTATTGCGTTCGAGACAAGGTTGTTTATCAAGCTCTGCAGCAGCGCCTTGCTGCCTTTAATGAACTGCTCCGTACCGTTATACTTTACATTTTTATATGTCATTCTCGCATTTTTAAAAAGCGTTATTACTGAGACATCCTCAAACGGTATAGAGCCTTCACTCAGCGTTGCCATAACCAGCAGCTTTTCGCATATATCCGAGAGCCGTTTGCTCTCGTTGATGATGTATTCAGTTGCGGAATAGCGGTCTTCCTCCGAAGCCGCCGCGGACTGCAGGTATTCGGCGTAGCCCCGGATAGCCGTAAGCGGGGTTCTGAGCTCATGCGCGAGATCGCCCACAGGGCGGTATATTCTTTTAAGAGTGAAATAGAGCGCAACAGCGAAAACGCAGAATACAGCGGCGCCCATGAGAAATAAAATATAAGTCTGCTGCGAAGCGGAATCATATAAAGCGGTTATATCTTTCAGATAGACAAACCCGTATATATCTTCTCCCGCTCCCAGCGTGTCCTGTATCAAAAAATATTTTTCACCGTTTGCGGTAAGCGTTTGACAGATACGGATATCGTCACCGATTTTTGGACTTTCGGGGTAAACGGGTAGATTGCTGTACAGCAATGATCCGCTTTTATCGAGGGACAGGAATATGTCCTTTCTTTTGTAGAAAGAAACAAAGTCCGAAACGACAGAGGGTATTAAATGTCGAGTTGCCGATTCCAAGGTTATATTACGCTGAATTGACAGGGACAATATATACTCTTCTCTGAGAACGGTATCGCGTTCGGAAGAAAGCGCTGATGAAAAAGATGAAGTTGTAATGAAGAAGATGCACGCAAACAGCAGCAAAGCGAACAGCGCGAGCGTATACAGAAAACTCTTTTCCCAAAACCGCATGACTTCACACCTCCAAGCGGTAGCCCGTCTTGTATACCGTCTTTATCCTGTCTTCCCAGCCGAGCTTTTTTCTGAGTTTCTGTACGTGCACGTCTACCGTGCGCGTGTCTCCGAAATAATCGTAGCCCCACGCGAGCTCTAAAAGTTTTTCGCGCGAGAGCGCGATATTCCTGTTGAAAATCAGCGTTTCGAGAAGCGCGAACTCCTGCGGGGTAAGCTCTGCTTCTTCTTCGTTAAGATATATTTTTCTGCCGGGAAAATCGATTGTTACGCCGCCCAATGTAAAGCTCTTTTCCGATTTCTGTGTACGCCGGAGCACGGCGTTAACGCGCGCCAGCAGCTCCAGCGTTTCGAACGGTTTTACTATATAGTCGTCGGCGCCCAAATCGAGCCCCGCAACGCGGTCGCTTAAGGAACCGCGCGCGGTGAGTACTATAGCGGGCAGGGAGAGCTGCTTTAATACGTCGAGGCCGCTCATCTTTGGCAGCATAATGTCGAGTATAACAAGATCGAAAGCCTTTTCTTCGGCAAAGCGAAGCGCTTCCTCGCCGCAAAAAGCCTGAACGCAGCTATGCCCCACAAGCGTAAGATTTCGTCGGAGCAGCTCGTTTATCGGCTTTTCATCTTCAACGATAAGAATCTGTGCCATAATATATATTATATCAACAGACTTGTAATAAAGCTGTAAAATTTAAACTATCGTGT
>CAZDZY010000008.1:2465-45264 GCA_964510055.1 uncultured Christensenellaceae bacterium | reverse complement strand
CCGAGATGTTCATAGATATGGGCAAGCCGAAGTGCTGTGATACTTGCAGCCCGGCATGCTCGTGCGGCAAATACCTCGAGATCTGGAACGACGTTTTCATGCAGTACAATAAGACCGCGGACGGGAAGTTCGAGCCTCTCGCGCAGAAAAACGTCGATACCGGCATGGGCCTCGACCGCACTATAACCATAATGCAGGGCAGATCATCAGTTTACGAAACAGATATGTTCAGCGGAATAATGGCAAAGATCACGGAGCTTTCCGGTAAAAATTACGGCGACGGCGGCGAGACGACGAAGGCGTTCCGCATAGTTTCCGACCACGTAAGATGCGCAACGTTCATACTCGGCGACGAGAAGGGCGTTACCCCTTCGAATGTAGACCAGGGCTACGTGCTGCGCCGGCTTATCCGCAGGGCGGTAAGGTACGCGCTGGGCTTAGGAATTCCCGAGCTTTCGCTGCAGCATATAGCAAGGGCGGTCATAGATAAATATAAAGACGTTTATCCTGAGTTGGGGCGCAACGAACAGCGCATAATAACGGAGCTCAATCTCGAGGAGGAGAGGTTCCAGCGCACTATAAAGCAGGGCTTGCGCGAATTTGAAAAACTCGAGTCGCGCCTGCAGGAAAAGACGATATCCGGGCAGGACGCTTTCCACCTGTACGATACGTTCGGTTTCCCTCTCGAATTTACTTTGGAGCTCGCCCATGAACACGGAATAGAGGTCGACCAGAAAGGCTTCGAAGAAGCGTTTAAAAAACATCAGGAAGTATCGGGCGCCGGGGCAGAGCAGCGTTTCAAGGGCGGCCTCGCGGACACGGGCGAAGCCACGGCGAAGCTGCATACCGCGACGCACCTTCTCCACGCAGCTCTGCGTAAAGTGCTGGGCAGCGAAGTAGCGCAGAAAGGCAGCAATATTACCGCCGAAAGGCTGAGATTCGACTTTTCGTTCGCGAGGCCTATGACAGGCGATGAACTGAAAGAGGTCGAGCGGCTGGTCAACGAAGCCATAGGCGCAAAAGCGCCGGTTGTCTGCGAGGAAATGAGCGTTGAGGAGGCTAAAGGCAAAGGCGCCATAGGGCTTTTCGAATCGAAATACGGCAATATAGTAAAGGTATATACCATGGGCGGGTTCTCGAAAGAGATATGCGGAGGACCGCACGCGGGCAATACCGGCGACCTCGGGCTTTTTGAGATACAGAAAGAGCAATCGAGCAGCGCGGGAGTGCGCCGCATAAAAGCCGTACTTATTGACCAATAACATGCTTAAAAAGGTTGGCGGCTGCCAACCTTTTTTATTATCAAATTGAATAGAATTGAACATAATTCGTGGGCAAGACGGGCTCTGATTTGCCCATAAAGCTTCGCTTTTCGTGGACCCCAGCCACGCGCAGCCCACACCTTGCGGCTTTGCGCCGTTTCGAGCGTATAGCGCGAGGAACAAGGTGAAGCGTACAAAGCCGGAAGACTGGCGGAAAACCGCAGGTTTTTTTTGGGGTGCAGGGGACCCCAAAAACCGCAGGTTTTTCGACAAACCGATCAGGTCGTTATCCTGAACTTGCATTCGTACATGTCGGCGCGGTATATTGCGCGCTCATAATAAAGCGTTATCCCGCTTATCGAATAATACAGCGTGTCTATCTTCAGCACAGGCGTATTCCTTGAAATATTTAAGTACTCCTGCTGCCTTGCCGACGGGTGCCGGGTGGATACCGAACAATCCGCGCTGCCTATCCGGTGGCCGAACATCTCGTTTATTATTGTGTAAAGCGAAGACTGAAGGTCTTTTCTTTCGAGCCCCGGGCATATATGAAACGGTATGAACACCTCTTCCACCGCCACCGGGACAGTATCAGCAAGCCTTACCCTGACTGCCCTGAATACGTCCGTATCTTTTATCATAAGCTTGCCCGCGATATCGTCCGGCGGTTTTATGATATCGAATTCCGCCACCTTAGTGCTGGGTGTAAACCCCATTTCACACACTGTTTCGGAAAAACTTGAAATGTTGCGCTGCTTCATCTTGCGCGCGGAAACGAACGTCCCGCGCCCCTGTTCGCGGTACAATACCCCGGCGGCAACGAGGTCGGTTAGCGCCTGCCTTACCGTCATTCTTGAAAGCCCGTGCAAAACCGCAAGCGCACGCTCGGAAGGAAGCGCGTCTCCCGGCACCAGCACTCCCGTCTCGATGTCATTCAATATTTTATTTTTTAATTTAAAATAAGTCGGAACACGGTCGTTCATAGCAATATCCCTTAGAAACCGCTGATCAATTCGTTCTGTATTTACTCTGCTGGATATATATAACTTTAGCAGGCAGTGATATCTTTGTAAATAAAATAATTATTATTTACACAGAATAATTGTATAAAATCTATCATAAGGAGCGGAAAAAAGGCATTTTTTCTAATAAAATTATGAAAATATCAAGAAAAACAGCGCTGATTTTAGCGGTCATCCTGATAATTTCCTCTTCGGTATGTTTCGCCGAAGGACAGGTCTATACCGTTAAATCAGGGGACACCCTTTCCAGGATAGCGGGGTATTACAACTTAACTGTTTCGGATATACTCGCGGCCAACCCTTCCATTACGAATCCTTCATGGATATATGTTGGCCAGAAGATAACCATACCGTCTTCGAAATTCGTAAAATATACGGTACGCAGCGGCGATACTTTTTCGGGCATAGCGGCAAAGTTCCAGATATCGATTACGGAGCTTAAAAAAGCCAACCCGCAGATCACAAATATCTCATGGATATATGTCGGGCAGACGATAATGGTACCGGATACTAATTCGCTTGCGAGTTATGAACAGCAGGTGATAACGCTCGTCAACAGGGAACGCGCAAACAGGGGGCTGGGGCTTCTTACCTACGACAGCCAGCTTGGATACGTTGCGAGGCTGAAGAGCCAGGATATGGTCAATAACAAATACTTTTCGCACACGTCCCCGACATACGGCTCGCCGTTCCAGATGATGGAGAAATTCGGCCTCCGTTTCAGCGCGGCGGGAGAAAACATAGCATACGGCCAGAGGACCGCGCAGGAAGTAATGAACTCATGGATGAACTCGGCGGGCCACAGGGCAAACATACTGTCCGCGTCGTTTACGCATATAGGTGTAGGCGTAGCCAAGGCTTCGAACGGCACGCTCTATTGGACGCAGGAATTCACGAAACCTTACTAGAAAAACCAATGACTTAAAAAACGGCTGAAGTAGCCGTTTTTTACTTTAATAATGAGAACAGCAGCATATACGCGGGTATCGTCAGCAGCGAAACAAGCGTCGCCCAGAAAAAACTCTTAGTCGCAAACCCTGAGTCTGCGCCGTAATTTTCCGCAACAATGGATATGTTCGTCATGGCCGGCAGCCCGGCCTGTACCGTAAAGACATTCCTCATAAGGATTGGATCGACGCCTCCGAACTGTCCGCCGAAAAATCCCATCGCGAGCGTACATGCGGCGAAAAGCAGCCCCGGCGCTATTATGTACCTTCCGAGCAGCACCGGCACGAGATCTCTCTCGAAACCGACACATTTCTTTCCGAAGCTGTATATCATGCAGCCCATGAAAATGAGCGACAGCGGCGTTATAAGGCCGCTTATATCCTCTGCGGTCTTAACGATGAGCCCGGGCAGCTTCAGTCCCGAGAATACGAGGGCAAACATTATTATAAGCGTTATTATCGGCGGAGCTATAAGCTTTTTCATTATATCGCTGATACTTATCCTGTTATCCGCCCCGTTTATCGCATCCGCATCGCGGCGTATAGAATAAAATCCTAGCGTCCAGAAAAACGCCGTGTTGGCAAGATAATAATACATGGCGAAAGAAACGTCTCCAAATAACGCTCTGGCTACCGGTATACCAATATATATAGAATTGGAAAACGGGAACAGCGCCGCGAAAACTCCCCGCCTCGTCTTCGGTATCCTAAAGACTATGGCGACAAGCTTCCCCAAAAAGAAGGTTAATGGTACGACTGTAAAAACTATAAGAAGAGGCAGCCACGCGTCCAAAAGCTTCTGCCTCGTAATGTACTCCGGATCCGAAAAGAAATAGATTATCATGCACGGCATCGCGACGTTTACGATTATCTTCGGGAATATCTTTACTGTCTCCGCCGTGACCCATTTTTTCCACGATATGAACACTCCGGCGGCGATCATTATGAATATGGATATTACCGTTTCAACTGCCGTCCAGACCATTCAGCAATCATTCCCGCCGCAAAACTCTGTGTAAATAGACTTTATGGCTTTTTCAAAATCCTTTTCTTCCACGCCCACTATTATATTTATCTCGCTGGAGCCCTGGTCTATCATGCGTATGTTTACGCCGCTTCTGCCTAACGCAGAAAACAGCCTTCCGGCAACTCCTACCTGCCTTATCATGCCGCGGCCTACCGTCGCTATGAGCGCAAGCCCGGTGTATACCTCCAGCGAATCCGGCTGGCACATGCCGTATATATCGTCTATTAAACGAGATTGGCCGCTTTTTAGGTCGCCCGTCGAGAGCACGACCCCCAGCGTGTCTATCCCCGAGGGCATATGCTCGAATTTAATATTATTCTTTTCCAACGCGGAAAGCACTTTTCGCCCAAAGCCTAATTCCGAGTTCATATTGGCCTTTTCCACAGAAATTACGGAAAATCCTTTTTTACCCGCGATTCCCGTTATTGTGCCTGCCCCGTCTTCGGCCGTATCGGGCACTATCATCGTCCCGGGGCTCTCCGGGTCGTTTGTATTCCTGATATTTATCGGTATATTCGCCTTATAAACGGGGAATATCGAGTCTTCGTGCAGCACCGTAGCTCCCATGTACGAGAGCTCCCTAAGTTCCCTGTACGTTACCCTTCTTATTACCATTGGTTTATCTACTATACGGGGGTCGGCCACAAGAAAACCCGGAACATCCGTCCAGTTTTCATATACGTCCGCCCTTGCCGACCTTGCGACTATGGCGCCCGATATATCGGAGCCGCCCCTTGAGAACGTCTTTATCTCTCCATCAGGCTTTTTTCCGTAAAAACCCGGAATAACAGCCTTGGGAGAATTACGAAGCCTCTCGCGCATGACAGTCCTTGTTCTTTCCCCGTCAAACGTTCCGTTCTCAAAAAAGAACACCATATCGGCTGCGTCGATAAACTCATAGCCTAAAAAATCGGCGATAAGCAGCCCGTTTAAATACTCGCCGCGGCTTACCGTATAATCCTCGCACGCTCCCGCCAAAACCTGCTTTTTGACTATCTCCAGATGCTTTTCAATATCCGTTCCCAGCTTCAGTTCGTCGCGTATCTCTGTAAAACGTGCCGATATTTCCCTGAAGAGCGTCTCGTGATCGCCGCCGCTGTGAGCGGCGGCGTGAAAAGAAAACAAAAGGTCGGTAACTTTCGTATCCCCGTCAAACCTTTTACCCGGAGCAGAAGGCACAACGTATCTTCGCTGCGGGTCAGATTCGACTATCTGCCTGGCTTTCGTTATCTGCGCGGCGTTTGCAAGCGAGGTGCCGCCGAATTTACATACCTTCATTATCTTCTTCTCCGCCCGAACAGCCCTCTTCCTTTCCTGCGCGGAGCGCGCGTGCCTTCATCGCTGAAATAGTCGAAACCATCATCATAGTCTTCCGCCTCGCGCTGCCCGTTGTCGTATTCATACTCCTCTTCTTCGTCTGCTGTTTCGCTCTGCCCGCGTTTATCGGCGTAATCGTCTTCTTCGTCTATATATTTAGGCTGTCTGCGCCTGGCCGGCTTATGCTCCTCTTTTTCGTCTTTATATTTGGGCTGCCTGCGTTTGACTGGCGCGGGCTCCTCTTGTTCCTCTGCATATTCGGGCTGCCTGCGCTTATCGTCGTATTCTTCTTCGTCTTCATACCTTGGCCTGCGTATATCTGCCGCACGATCGTCTTCTTCTATATATTCAGGCTGCCTGCGCCCATCGTCATATTCTTCTTCGTCTTCGTACCTTGGCCTGCTTATGTCGGCTGAATACCCGTCGCCTTCGTCAGCTTCACGGCGTTTACGTTTACTCTGCTTTTCTTCAGCTTTTTCAGCTTTGCGCTGTTTGCGCTTGCTGAGCGGCTTTTCATCAGCGAAATAGCCCTCGTCAGTTTCCCCGGGCCCGGGAACGTCATCTTCCTCTTCGTCGGTATACCGGCCGTCATAGGTCCGGCGGGCTTCCTGTCCGTCATCTTCCTGCGGGAACTCATCGTCGTAAATCTCGTCTTCTTCGTATTCGTCAGTATCCTGCGCGGCTCTCGCGTCTACAAGCAGCCTGCATTCAAAATAATAGCGCTTCTCTTCCGGGCGCCCCAGTGAGAACGATTTTCTCGGCAGTACGCCATACCGGATGACCGAATCGAATAAGTCTTCCTTTACCATAGGCTCCATAAAAAACCCGAGGCATCCATGTTCGTTCGCCAGTTCGTGAAACTCTTCGTCGCCGTGTATGTAGTCTATCTCAGCCTTAGGCATCTCTTCGAGCAGTTTGTCGAGCGCAGCGGTAAGCGTGACCCCGACAAGCTCATGCTGCGGTTTTGCGAGCTCTATGCGGCCTTTGCTCATCTTCGACTCAAAATTGATTATCTGTACTCCCGGCTTTACGGGCGTCCTTCCGCCTTTCGTATACATCATACGCGCCTCCGTGCCCATCCCGTTAAGAACGGATATAAGCGTCCGGAGCGCAGTGGACGGCTCCACGTTAAAGAGCATCCTGTGTATCGGCAGCATCGTTATGCCGTTATCGTACAAGTTAACTACTTCGACAAGCGCATAGCGAAGAGGACTCGTCTCGCGCTCTTCTTCCGTGAGCTGCTGCTTGCGGTTTTCCCACACGGCTTTCGCCGACGCAAGCGAATGGTTGCCGTCGCCTACCGCAAACAGTATCCTGTCTTTCGACTTTTCCTTGAGCTTTTCAAGCGCGCCGACTATACCGTCCAGTATATCTTCATCGTCGATAAACCAGCCCTTTACGTTTCCGCCGTCCATCATGAGCGGAGTATCGTATACCTGAATCGCATCTTTTCTGTGGTTATAGACCGGGCCGAGGACTGAATTCTTTATATCGTCTATAAGCAGCATTATATGAGGGCATTCGATTATCGACGCTTCGCGAAGCTTTACTCTCGGCGGTACCCTTTCGGCAACGGTCAGTTCCGTTGCGCGGATAAGCGGCTTTTTTGTATGGTCTGAGTCGTAGCTTTCAAGATCAACGGCGAGCATTAATCCTATCCTCGTACCGTAAGGAGTCTCGCGCTCAACGAGCACGACTCCTTTCGGGAGCCGGACCAATATGCCGTCTTCGACAAAATTAGTCATCGTGGCCTTTGCGTGGCCTATCCTTTCGCTTATGTCTTCGTTTCGCAGGAATGCTTCGGGCACGATGATATGAAGCGTCGACGGCGCTCCGCCTACGGTCTTTGTTACCTTTATCCAATAATCCTCGTCTGAGGTGAATTGATCACACGCAATAACCGCCCATTTCTTTAAATTTGTTTTCGCTTCCGGTATCAATATCTCCGGAAAAATTATCCCCACATGTTCTGTTCTTTCCATTATTCCCCTCCTGAAGAAAGCAGCCCGCTTTCCCGTTACCCCAAGAAAATCAGCTTTTTAGGGCATACGGTAAATATAACATACACTACAAACGTATTCAATACGCGAGCCGTTTTTTCCGCTTGTCCCATTTTGTCCCGGTATTTACTCCTGCTCGCTTTATTGCGTCAGAACAAAAACCCGGCCGCATAAGCCGGGTCAGGCCACTGAGAAAGCCCGAGTACTTCGTTGTTTTTCCGCTTGCTCCTTGAAGCAGCGCTGAAGCATCTCTGTTATAATGCGGGAAAACGCCTTGCATTTATTGCCCCAAAAAGCCTTAGGCTTCCAGGGGCTCCGTGTTGGGGCTTTTTAAGGGCCTTCCTTTAAATAACACAAAATATTCTTTCTATATATTCTGCTATCAATCTGATCCGGCCGTTTAAGCCGGGTCAGATCTGCTTAAAATCATTTCAGGTTATCTTTAAACGTTTTAACGCTGTGGTCGTTTTTCCACTGTTCTATCATAGCCGTCCATGCGTCACTCTGCACCTGCGCAAGCAGGCTTTCGCTTATTTTATCTTTTACGCTCTCAAAAGCGACAGTGCCCGGCGTTACATCTGATGTGTATTCTATTACCTGGTAACCTTCGTCAGTTGAAAACAGTTCGGAGGTCTGCCCTACGGATGTGAGCGCCATTGCCTTCTCGGTAAACTTTGCAGGGTAATCGGTAGTTTCGGCCATTACCGGATAACCGCCGTCCGTCGCGTTCGCATCCTCGTTATACTGCGTCATCGCGTCATTGAAACTGAGGCCGGATTTTATTTTACTCTTTACTTCATCAGCTTTTGACTGTATTTTTGAAAGCGCGCTCTCAAACAATACATCAGCCTGTTCGTCATAGCCCGATGCGCGAAGCTGGCTTATCGAATCAGCCCACGCTGTGTCTATGGGTATGAGCAGCTTCCTGACCATACGGGCTCCCGTCGGAACATAATATACGTCCGTCCCGGAATTTACATATGATACATATTGCGTCGGGTCGGCGTCTATCGCTGATTTCTGGGACGCGACGGTGGTGTCGTACTCATTCTTTATCTGTTCCTCCGTCGGCTTCACGTTGCCTACAAGGTCGGTAAACGCCGCGCCTTCGGCTAAATTTAGCTTATATTGTTCTATAAGCTGGTCTTTGGTAAAACCTATAGAGGTAAGCAGCTGTTCTTCGGTCATGCCGGAGTCTTGAACGTTGCTGTCAATGGCCTCCTGAGCGCTTTGCTCAGCCTCTGCGAGCTGGTCGCTTGTAAGATTATCGAGATATCCTCTTTTGATTATCTCCGTATCCAGGGTTTTAATCGACATAAACGTATCGAGTATATCCTGTATGGAATCCGAATAAGAAGGGTCGGTAAGTATATCGCTGCCGCCCATCATGGTAAGCCACGATTCAAGCTCGCTCTTGTATACCGGCTTTCCGTCGATCTCGCCGATAATAACGGTTTCGCTGTTTGCAGCGGAACCGCCCGGCGACGGGCTGGCGCTCGAATTTGGCGCCCCTTTGGAACATGCGCCGAATATCATGGCTGCTGTTATAACAACACATACCAGCAGTGTTATCTTTCTTTTCAATTTGCTCTCCTCCATTTTTTATTACACATATTGTCTCATGAACACTTATTGATTGCAACAACGGCAGGGTAAAAAAATTGTAAATACGCTTCAGGCCGCTGAAAAGCTGGGCTACTGTGTTGTTTTTCCGCTTACTCCTCAATGTAGCGCTGCTACATCTCGTCGCAATGCGGGAAATCCCTTGTATTTTTTGCCCCGAAAAGCTTTAGGCTTTTCGGGGACCCCGTTTTGGGGCTTTTCAGCGGCCTTCATTCCGTTTACATATATCCATATTTGCTTTCTTTGTTTATAACCTATTTAATCTGAGATTATAAATACGATTACTATCAATTACGAGCCTGATTTTCATTATAATAAGCTTTCTCCGTATCATTTGCCGTTATACGGGGACGATGAATATATGGAAAAGTTCTTTACAAACATATGGGAAAGCGTAACGGAATTTTTAAAAGATTTCGGCAAAGACGCCGACGTGATATTATTAAGTCTGTTTAAGATAATAGGCATACTGATCCTTTCCAAAATATCCATCGTTGTTATAAGGAAGTTTATAAAGAGGGTACTTAAAAGACGAAGGAAAGGGCGGCCTTTCTCAACGATGGCAAGAAAAAGAGAGACGGTGGAAAGTATATTCATCTCTGTGTCAAGATACGCCGTCTATTTTCTGGCCGTTACCGCAATATTGAGCATACTGGGGCTGGGCGCAACAGTGGGCTCTCTCATCACGACTGCCGGTATCGGGGGCATAGCGATTGCTTTCGGGGCGCAGAGTTTGGTAAAAGACGTGGTCTCCGGGCTGTTCATGCTCATGGAAAACCAGTATTCGGTAGGGGAATATATCGAAGTAGACGGCGAAAAAGGCACAGTCGACGCTATTACCATAAGAACGACGAGCATACTTAAGTTTACCGGCGAGATCATGACGATACCTAACGGCAGCATAACAAAAGTTATAAACTACTCGCGGAAAGACATGCTTGCCGTAATAGACATCCCCGTTACATTTGAATCGGATGTAGGAAAGATCAGCGGTATTATGCATGATATGGGGTTGGAATACATGGAAAATCATGATAATATACTTGAAGAACCGCATGTGCTTGGTATAATAGAGCTTAGCGGCTCCGGTTTGGTGATGCGAATGATAATAAGAGTAAAGCCGCTTACGCACTGGGAAACGGAGAGGGCTTTGCGCCGCATGATAATTGAGAAGTTTGAAGGCAGCGGCATAAGTATGCCGTATCCGCGCAGAGTCGTATTGAATAAATAATATGGGGGCAATTTTGGAATATTCGCTGGGTGCCACCGTCCAGATGAAAAAGCCGCATCCCTGCGGCGAAAATAAATGGCGCGTCATACGTGTCGGCATGGATGTAAAAATTAAATGCCTTGGCTGCGGCCATATTGTAATGCTTCCGCACGAGGTTTTTATAAAAAGATTGAAAAGGGTATTAGCCGATGAAGCATCAAACTGATTTCGACCGTTCTGATCCGGACGAAGGCTCCGAGCTTTCGTCAAGGGTCGAATTTAAAAAGGAATACCGCGACCGTGAAATAAAAGGGTGGATCATCTCTATAGCAGCCGCAGTTATAATTGCTCTGGCGTTAAGGTTCTTCGTATTCGAATTTATACGCGTAGAAGGGCCGTCGATGCAGCCGACTCTTTACTCAGACGAATATGTGTTCATGGAGAAGGTCACGTACTGGTTCCGCCATCCCGAAAGGGGAGATATAGTGATCTGTTCTTTCCCCAAAAGCAATCAGTCGTTCGTTAAGCGCGTTATCGGAGAGCCCGGCGATAGTTTAAAGGTAGCGGACGGCGTGCTGTATATAAACGGCGTGCCCGACCACGATTTTTTCGGCGGCGCCATCGACAAAGACATGGCGGAGCTTATCGTGCCGGAAAACAGCGTGATGGTAATGGGCGACAACAGGAACCAATCGCGGGACTCAAGGGATTCGACCGTCGGCCCCATTCCGTATAACAAGATAATAGGCAAAGCGGTATTCGTGATCTTTCCGCCGGACAAGATACACGGCCTGTGATCTTTTTGCGTCGGTATTAATTCTGAAAAACATATTGCAAGGATATCCGGATGATAAACTTTTCCGCATATAATTCCGTCTCCGAAGACGGCGAGAGCGCGCAGACAAGAATGCGGCTGAAAAAAGAATTCAATAAACGCGAGGCTATAGGATGGATCGTTTCTCTTGCCGCCGCCGTTATTATCGCGCTGGCCTTAAGGTTGTTCGTATTCGAGTTTGTGCGCGTTGACGGGCCGTCGATGCAGCCTATCCTTTACAAAAACGAATACGTTTTCATGGAAAGGGTGTCGTACTGGTTCCGCAGCCCTCAGCGCGGCGATATAATTATCTGTTCGTTTCCCGACAGCAAAGATACTTATATAAAGCGCGTCGTCGGCCTGCCGGGAGAGAAAATAAAAGTGGAAGGCGGAGTGCTGTACATTGACGGAACGCCGAACTATGATTATTTTGCCGGAACACATAACGAGGACACGGGGGAATTCACTGTTCCCGAAGACAATGTGGCCGTGATGGGCGACAACAGGAACGACTCTACGGACTCGAGAAAACCCTATGTTGGGCCCATACCATACGGCAAGATACTGGGAAAGGCCGACTTCATCATCTGGCCGTTTGACAAGATGAGCGGATTATAATCCGCTACAAAAAAGAGGCTTTTATCATAAAGCCCCTTTTTTATATTCTAACTTTATTTTTTCAGCGCTGCCTTCGCCTTCGCCTACCGGATTGCCTCCCTTTGACTGACCGAATACTCAGACAAGCAGTCAAGACGCCTTAAATCAGTAGACAAAAAAGAGGCCCTCTTATATAAGCCTCTTTCTGTATTTATACATTATTCCTTCTTTTTACTTAGCCATTCGTACTTTTTAAACATCTGCTCAGAAGTTTAAACCGAAGCATGTTCGTCTGGTTCCGTAAACATAATTTCCCCGGTTTCACATGTCTGACGCATCGCATAGCTCTCGCGGCTGATGACGCAACTGCAAATACACAGGCCGGTATAAGCAATAAATAAGCAACATATTCCGAAACCTCCGGCAATAACGCGGCAATGCAGAAAACACCGGGGGATATGAAGGCCAGCGCGGCAAAACAACGCCCGAGCCAATCGAATATCCATGCGCCTGCCTCGCCTCTTCGTTTCAATATACGCGACGTGACGACGAATTCGATGAATTTCAATACAACAACTGCCATGAACCAAAGGGGCACACGCCCGTTTATATTCAATACAGCCAGCGACGTTATAACGTAAAGCAGGTCGGAGGCGACATCCAGGTATGCTCCGAGGCGCGAACATGCCCCCAGCGCTCTCGCCGCGGCGCCATCCGATATATCGGTAAGGCATATCGCGGCAAAAACCATGGCGGCGGCCATGTATTCCCGCTGCAGTATCAGATATAACAGCAGTATCGTGAGCGGAATACGGGCAAGCGTTATAATATTCGGGATATGTCTTGCCATGCTCATAGTCATAATCCGGCTGCCTCTACTCCCAGCTGATATGAAGCCGATTTATTCTCTTCCATTTTGCTTGCCTGATATTTGACAGCTTTATACGGTTTCGCGCCATGTATCAACGCAGCCAGCTTTTCAAGCTCCAGCATATTGCCAATTCCGCCGGAAGTCGAGAAGAGTATTACCCTCTTGCCTGAAAAATCATCGATCTTCCCGATGTAATCAGATAAAGGCTCCACTATCGAGCCTCCGTAATTCGGCATGCCGATAACGATGACTGAATATGGCGAAATATCCGCAGACAGATGCCTGCCGGGATTGCTGAGCTTTACCTCATACCCTGAATCGTTGAGTCCCTTTGCTATGGCGTGCGCCACATCGGACGACGCCGATGTGACCGAAGGCTGATACACGACCAGAGCCTTTTTCGGCGCATCCGACGTTGAAGCAAATATCTCCGTCCTGTCGCTGTACTCATGCTTCATAAGGGCAAACCCTCCGGCAACCGACGCTCCCGCTATTGCGATAAGCGCAACCGGTACAATAATTGCAATAAGCATTTTCTTTTTCTTCCTCCTCTTAACCTGTTCATTCATTTTATCTGTTTCCTTTCAGAATAATGTCGATCATACTGTCTATATCCCTGTAGATCTCTTCCTTTGTAAGGCCATTACCCGAGAGGTAAAGCGTTATCATGCCGAAGACCGAATAGAGTATCGTTCTTGATATGGCCGGGATATCCTGCATCCTGATGACCCCCCTTTCGGCAAAAGGCAGGAAATCGTTGTAATACATTTTTTCAAGCTCAAGAGATCTCATTGCAGACTCGTTGTGCGAATCCATTTCGTAAGAATAAAAGAATCTGAATACATTGGGATTATTGGTAAAGTAATCGACAGGCATCCGCGCATTCTCTTTCATTTGCTGCAGAGGGTCGCCTGTTTTTGTTGTCTCCTGCCCGCCTTGAAATACCATATCCCGTATCATCGACAGTTTTGTCTCCAGCAGAAGCTCATCAAGATCGCTGAAATAATGGTATATCGTCGCGTAAGAATATCCGGTAAGCTCAGCGATCTTCCTTACCGTAACGTTTAATACGCCGTCCTTTACAATGATAGTCTTTGCCGCATCAACAAACTTGGATTTCACATACTCTTTTTTAATTTTTTTGGCGTCTTCTCGGATATCGTTCAACTTTCCCTCCATATTTAACTTAGTTCCCATTATTTTAACTTAGTTTAATATATTCCTTTTTTATGTATCTGTCAAGTGTCTTTTTAATAAAAAAGAGGCTTATCTCTCAAGCCTCTTTCTTCATATCCTAACCTTATTTTTTCAGCGCTGCCTTCGCCTTCGCGACAACGTTCTCTACCGTGAATCCGTACTTTTCGAACAACTGCTCCGCGGGCGCCGACGCGCCGAACGTATCTATTGCGATTATCACGCCCTTGTCTTTGGCGTATTTAGCCCAGCCGAACGACGAGCCGGCTTCCACTACAACTCTCCTGTCGAGTTTGTCGGGCAGTACGCTCTGCTTATAGCTTTCGCTCTGCTCCTCGAATACGTCCATACACGGCATGGAAACCACGCGGGCGGCGATCCCCTCTTCCAAAAGTTTAGCCGCGGCCTTCATGCAAAGCTCTACCTCGCTGCCCGTGCCTATGAGCACGACGTTCGGGTCCGCGCCGAAATCCTTAAGCACATACGCGCCCTTAAGCGCAGCCTCGCCCGTCTCCTCATAGAGCGGCAGGTTCTGCCTTGTCAGCGCTATGACCGACGGGGCTTTTGCTTTCAGCGCCGAAAGGTAAGCGGCCGCGGTCTCCTTCGAGTCGGCCGGCCTCCACATATGAGTATTAGGCGTAGCCCTCATGCACGCGAGCTGCTCTATGGGCTGGTGCGTCGGCCCGTCTTCGCCGACGCCTATGCTGTCGTGCGTCATTACGTATATTACCGGCAGCCCCATAAGAGCTGACATCCTCACCGCGTTCTTTAAATAGTCGGTGAACACGAAAAACGTAGCGACGTAAGGTATCACGCCTCCGTGCAGCGCAAGCCCGTTGGCTATCGCCGCCATCGCGAATTCCCTTATACCGAAATGTATGTTCTGCCCTTCCCTCGTTACGGGAGAGAAATACGCTTTACCGTTCAATACCGATTTGTTAGACGGCCCCAAATCCGCGCTGCCTCCGAACAGCCCCGGCAGCTTTTCAGCGAGCCTGTTCAGTACTATTCCCGAAGACGCCCTGGTTGCCATTGCTTTGTCGAATTTATAGAGCGATTTGTCGCTCAGCACGCTTTCATCAACGCCGTTAAAGCAATTATCCCACAGCTTCGCCATATCCGGATATGCTTTTCGGTATTCCTCGAACATCGCGTTCCATTTCGCTTCGTCAGCGGAATATTCCTTCTGCCGTTCATTCGCAGCTTTTTTAACTTCTTCCGGCACTACGAAGCTGCCTTCATAGCTCCACCCGAGCGTTTTCTTTAGCTCGGCGATATTAGCTTCTCCGAGCGGCGAGCCGTGGCATGCTGCGCTGCCCTGCATCGGGCTCCCGTACCCTATCGCTGTCTTTATAATGATTATCGAAGGTTTGCCGGCCTCTCTTTTTGCCATCTCTATAGCCTTTGATATGCCTCCGACGTCCTCGTTTCCGTCTTCCACATTCAGCACCTGCCAGCCGTACGCCTCAAACCTCTTAGCCACGTCTTCGTCAAAAGCGAAGTCAGTTTCTCCCTCTATGGTTATCTTGTTGCGGTCGTAAAGAAGTATGAGCTTGCCGAGCTTTTGCGTTCCCGCGAGCGAGCACGCTTCCGACGCCACTCCTTCCATAAGACATCCGTCTCCCGACAGCGCGTATGTATAGTGGTCTACCACAGGGAACCCCTCTTTATTGAACATCGCGGCAAGATGCGCCTCCGCCATCGCCATGCCGACCGCGTTAGCTATGCCCTGCCCCAGCGGCCCGGTAGTCGTTTCTATGCCGGGTATATGCCGGTATTCGGGGTGTCCCGCCGTCTTGGAACCCATCTGCCTGAAGTTTTTCAGGTCTTCTATAGTCGCCCCGTAACCGAATATATGCAATAGGGAATACAGCAGCATCGAGCCGTGACCGGCAGACAATACGAACCTATCCCTGTTTGCCCAATCCGGATTTTTAGGGTTATGTTTTAAGTGCCTCGACCAAAGGGTATAAGCCATAGGCGCCGCCCCAAGCGGCAGCCCCGGGTGGCCGCTGTCAGCCTTCTGTACTCCTTCCGCAGATAGTATCCTCAAAGTGTTTATTGACAGCCTGTCGATGTCGTTCATTTATCTTCCTCCCTGAATTATTTCTCCATATCAAATAAATAGCCTGCCGACGTAACCGTTTTTACGGTTCTTACTATAATAACATACACGGCAGGCAGTAATAAATACTAATTTTCCCTGAATACCTTCATTTTTTTATTATTTCTTTTTGCAAACGCCCGTTATTACTAATTTCTCCGCCTCGATAACGCGGCAAAACGGATAACGTTGAGCAGCGCTACAAGCGTCGCTGCAACGTAAGTCAGCGCGGCCGCGCTGAGCATCTGCTTTGCGCCGTATATCTCTTCTTCATTAAGAATATTCCCCGAAACCAGAGCTGCGAGCGCGCGGCGCGACGCGTTGTATTCCACCGGCAGCGTGATAAGCTGGAATAAAAATATCCCCAGGAATACATAGACGGCGATATCTATCGTCTGAGCGGCGAAGCCCGCCATCATCCCCAGTATCAGCAAAGGCCAGAGCATATAAGACGCGAAGCTAACAACGGGCGCAATAAGGCTCCTTATCTGCAGCGGGAAAAAACCGTCGCTGTGCTGCAAAGCGTGCCCCGTCTCGTGCGCGGCCACCGCGACCGCCGCGACGGAGCTGCCCGCGTAATTTGCCTCGGAGAGATTGAGAGTCCTTTTCCTCGGATTATAGTTATCGGAAAGTATTCCGCTCCCCGCCTGTATTTCAACTCCGCGGACGCCGCCCATTTCGAGTATGCGCTGCGCCGCTTCCCTTCCCGTTATACCGCTCGATACAGATATCTTCGAGTATATCCTGTACGCTTTGTTCACCTTCGACTGCGCCCATACGGCAGCTATTATGCCGGGTATTATCAGCAGTATAGTCCAATCAAAATAATATGGCAGATACATACGATACCTCCTGACCTGCGTTTATATTTTACGCCTGAGCTGTGCGTATATTCAGCGCCTTTGCGGCCCTGCCGAACAAAGCCCGCGCGACTATGCCCGTTATGGTCCCCGAAACGGCGCCCACTAATAACAGTATGAACGCGTAATAGAATAAATGGATCTCGCCCGTCATCAGCACCGCCACAAGCACCTGCGCCATGTTGTGCACGCACGCGCCTATCATGGAAACGCCCACGATAGATAGCGGCTTTATGAAACGAAGCGCGGCGTACATGAAGAGTATGCTGATCACAGCGCCCGGAGCGGAGTAAAGGAACATCCCGAACCCGCCCGCAAACAGCGACGCTAAGAACGTGCGCAGTATCCCGACAGTAAGCGCTGAAGCAAGCGAGAAATAACTCAGCAGAAACATCGATATTATATTCGCGAGGCCGAGCTTTACACCCGGCACCGGAAGCGGAAGAAGCGCGCCAAGCATGCTCTCGACGATGGAAAGAACGAGCGATATTGAAAGCAGCGCGCCAAACAGCGCTATTTTTCTGGCAGATACGTTACTCCGCAATCGCGTCCACCCCGCTTTCGCCCTCTACGGTTATCGATACCCTGTTGGGAAGGCACGCAGCGCTTGCTCCGGGGACTTTCAGCCAGCCTGACCTGACGCATTCTTTCCCCGGGCAGTCCGACTCTGTAAACGCTATAGCTCCGTCTTTGACCTCTATCTTCACGTTTCCTATACGGAAAGACTGGCCGACGCTTAAGGCCACCTGCCTGTATACTTTTCCGTCAACGCGGACTACAGCCGTGCTTCCTCCCCCCGAGCCCGACATGAGTATCATGCCTGTCACAGCAATGATAATGATCAATATAAAAAGCGCTATGTCAGCTTTCGAGAGTATATGTTTCATTCGTTATCTCAATGCTTTCCTTCAATCCGTCTGTAACGCAGACTTTTCTGTCATTCGTAATAAATACCGCCTGTATATCCGGCTGCTCATTAGCGAACTCCAATCCCTTATCCAGCCCCATCACGAACAGCGCTGTCGACAGCCCGTCCGCTTTCATGCTGTTCTTGCATACAATAGTCACAGAAACGAGCCCGTTATTTGCCGGATACCCGGTCTTTGGGTCGAATATATGGTGATACGTCACTCCATTTTCTACGAAATACCTCTCGTATACTCCCGAAGTAACTACGGATGTATCGCTTACCGTCACTATTGCCGCCGTATCCCCCTCGTTTCCCAGCGGGTCGCGTATGCCTATCCTGTAATCTTTTCCGTCCTGCCGTTTGCCGTACGCGTACACATTTCCGCCCAGGTTTAAGAGCGCGCTTTCTATTCCGTATTTTTTATATATTTCCACGGCTTTATCCGCGGCATAGCCTTTCGCTATGCCTCCCAAATCGATTTTTACCCCGTTCTGCGCCACCGATATATTCGTGCCGTCTATGCTTATCGTATTGTAGTCCGTTAGTTTTAAAGCGCCGTCTATTTCATCTTTGCCCGGCACGCGCGGGTTTCCCGTTATATCCCACAGCACTGTAACGGCTCCTATCGCCGGGTTGAACGCTCCGCCCGTTTCTTTCGCTATCTCCGCCGCTTGTGCTATCACATAAGCGGTATCCTGCGAAACTTCTGTAACGCCCGGGGCCGCTTCGTTTATTGCGCAGACCTCAGAACCTTTGTTCATAGACATAGTATTGGTTATGTCCTGCAGCATGCCGTTTACTTCATTTATTGCCTGCTGCGCGTTGCTCCCGTAAACCTGCTGCGTGCAGATGGTGTTTAGCGAAAAGCTTTCGCTCTGTGCCGAAGTATCCGCGCATCCGGCTAATAAAATAACACAGAGGGCCGCTGCAATAATATATCTTTTCATATGTCTATTATATAGTACCCGCGCAAAGAATCGCAACCGATGCATGTATCAAAAAACACGTTAAAAGATTAATAGTGTGTGAACAAATTTCTTACACTCATTGACACGGCCGCGTCCGTATAGTAATGTAAGTACTTACTTGCATTAGATACATGGGAGAGATATATGGCTGACACACATGAAAAGATAATAGAGGCGGCAAAAGAGCTGTTTGAAAAAAACGGTTTTGCCGCGGCGACAACAAAAGAAATTGCCGACCTCGCGGGAGTGAGCGAAGTAACGCTGTTCCGCCACTTTGAGAGCAAGCGCAGGCTGTTCGAAGAAACGGTGCACAGCTGCATACACCCTTACAGGATAGACGAATATCTGGAGAACGAAGCGGCGTTTGACCTCGAGGTCGATTTAAAGCAGATAGCCTATAATATGAAGGAAGCTTACAGCAAAAGCGCGCCGACACTGCGAATGATAATGCGCGATAAGATAAGGAACTCCGCCCATGAGTTAAATCTTAAAAAAAGAGAGCACCACTCGGAGCAGACGCTCGTAAAATACTTCGAGGCGATGAAAAGAAAAGGGGAGACGGACGCCGACCCCGTTATGGCTACAAAGTTCTATGTCTCAAATATCGCGGGTTATCTTATAAAGGATATAGTATCAGGCCAAAAAAGCGATGAAAACTACTTTGCGTGGATGCTGGATAAGGTGATAAGCGTCTTAAAATCGTCCCCGCAAGGTTAAAATGTTTTATAAGAAAGGAACAGGAATGTTAAAACTTTTCAGGTATTTTAAACCGTATAAGTGGCAGGTGGTACTCATCGTGCTGCTTACGGCGGTGCAATCGATAAGCCAGCTCTACCTGCCGAACCTGATGTCCGACATCGTCAACAAGGGCGTGGTGCTTCAGGACATCGGTTTCATAATCCGGACAGGGCTCGTAATGCTGGTTTTTTCGCTCATCGTTACTGTCTGTACGATTATCGGAAGGTATTTTTCCTCTAAAACCGCGGTGGGCTTCGCGAAGAACCTGCGCCGCGATATATTCGCCGCTGTGGAAGGGTATTCGCTGGGCGAATTCGATAAGATAGGCACCGCGTCTCTTATTACGCGTTCGACCAACGACGTGACGCAGATACAGAACGTCATGGTCATGATACTGGCAATGATGCTGGGCGCGCCCATAACGGCCGTGGGCGGCATAATAATGGCGATACAGAAAGACGCGCACCTGTCGTGGCTCATCGTCGCGATCATCATTGTAATGTCCGCCGTGATACTCGCCATAGCGCTCAAAGTCATACCGCTGTTCAAGTCGCTGCAGAAAAAGGTAGACAGGGTAAACCTGGTGCTGCGCGAAGGCCTCACCGGCATACGCGTCATACGCGCTTTTAACAAGACTGATTATGAGCAGCAGCGGTTCAGCGAAGCGAACAAAGACCTTACGGACACGTCGGTATCCGTTTACCGCTGGATGGGAGCGATGTTCCCGGCTATAATGCTGCTGCTGAACGTCGCGATGGTGCTCGTGATATGGTTCGGCGGCCACCTCGTGGATACCGGGGATACGAACGTAGGCGACCTTATGGCGTTCCAGCAGTATGTGATGCAGACTATGTTCGCGCTCATAATGGCTACTATGATGTTCGTGATGCTGCCGAGGGCGCAGGCTTCGGCGGAGCGCATAAACGAGATATTCAGCTTAAAGCCCAGCGTCGTCGATACGACTGATGCCGAACCTGAAACAAAGCAAAAAGGGTACGTCGAGTTCAAAAACGTGAGCTTTAAATATCACGGTTCTGAGGAGCCGGCGATATCCGGCGTTTCTTTTACGGCAAAGCCCGGCGAGGTGACAGCCGTAATAGGCAGCACCGGCTCGGGCAAATCGACGCTCGTAAGGCTGATTCCCAGATTTTACGACGCGACCGAAGGGACGGTGCTTGTGGACGGCGTGGACGTTAAGGATTATCCCCAGGAAGCGCTGCGCAAACGCATCGGTTTCGTTCCGCAGAAGGTAAGCCTTGTGAGCGGAACGATTGCAAGCAACATACGTTACGGCAAAGACGACGCAACTCAAGAAGAAATAATGCGCGCGATAGACATAGCGCAGGCTGCGGATTTCGTTTCGGAACAGGAAGGCGGTATAGAGGCCGCGGTAGCGCAGGACGGCACGAACTTTTCGGGAGGTCAGAAACAGAGGCTGTCCATAGCGCGCGCGCTGGTAAGGAAGCCCGAAGTGTATATATTTGACGACAGCTTTTCCGCCCTCGATTTTAAGACTGACGCGAAGCTGCGCCATGCCCTGTCGGCAGAAATAGAGAACTCGACTGTATTCATCGTCGCGCAGAGGGTAAGCACCGTGATGAACGCGGATAATATAATAGTTCTCGACGAAGGCAAGGTCGTCGGCCAGGGCAAGCATAAAGAACTTTTGAAAAGCTGCGGCACATACAGGGAGATAGTATCGTCCCAGCTCTCTTTGGAGGAATTGGCATGAGTAACGAACAGAAAAGCAATGCGATAGCGAATACACCCGCCGGAAGAGGGCCGCGCATGCGCGGGCGCGGACCCGGAGGCGGCGGGCCGATGGGGCACGGCATGCCAACGGAAAAGGCAAAAGACTTTAAGAGCGGCATAAAGCGGCTTATAACATACCTCGCGGCGCACAGGGCGGCTCTTACTCTAGTTATAATCATAGCGATCGGGAGCGCTGTGCTTTCGATATTCGGGCCGAAGATATTAGGCAACGCGACAACAGAGATATTCAGGCCTATGCAATCCGCGGGCGATATGATGGAGAACATAGGAAAGATCGTGCCCGAGGAAGCCATGGCGCAGATCACCAAGCAGTTCGGCAGCGAAGGAACGGACCAGCAAAAAGCTGTATCAGGGTTTATCTCGCTAATTAAAGACGAGCAAAAAGGACCGATAGTTGAAGAACAGATATTAGGTTTTGTCCGGCAATATGCTGACCCGAACAATGCGGAGCATAACAAGGCGCTGCAGGATATCCAAAATGATCTGCAGTCGATCAAAACGCCTATCGATTTTGAAAAGATATTAAGCATACTCATTTTAGTCGTCATACTGTACGCCGCCAGCGGGCTCCTCGGGTTCATAATGCAGTTCGTAATGGCAAAGACGTCGCAGCAGATCGTTTACGACATGCGGCGCGAAGTCGACGAAAAGCTCTCGAGGCTGCCGCTCAAGTACTTCGACGGGCGCACGCACGGCGAGATACTTTCGCGCGTTACTAACGACATCGACACGATATCGACGACGCTGTCGCAGGGCGTGACGCAGGTAATAACGTCCGTTACTATGCTCTTGGGCATCATCGTTATGATGTTCACTATCTCGTGGATAATGACGCTTATATCTCTGGTAGTGCTTCCTTTGAGCTTTATACTGATACAGATGGTGGTTAAAAAATCACAGAAATATTTCAAAGGGCAGCAGGAGGAATTGGGGCACATCAACGGACAGGTCGAAGAGATGTACGGCGCACATACCGTCGTCAAGGCGTTCGGCAAAGAAAGCGACAGCATCGAAACGTTCGAGGAGACGAATGAGCGCCTTTACGCCGTGGGCTGGAAAGCCCAGTTCCTGTCGGGTCTCATGATGCCGCTAATCAACTTTATGAGCAACCTCACTTATGTGGCGGTATGCGCTATAGGCGGCATAATGATGGTGAACGGCGGCATAACAATAGGAGACGTACAGGCATTCATAGTATACTCGCGGCAGTTTACGCAGCCTATAATGCAGGTAGCGCAGATAGCTAATGTGCTGCAGTCGACCATCGCGTGCGCCGAGCGCGTATTCGAAGTGCTCGACGAACCCGAGATGACTCCCGACAGGCACGAAAATGTTATAGAATACCCTAAAGGAGCCGTTAATTTCGAGCATGTATCGTTTGGGTACGAGCCGGGAGTTACTATAATAAAAGACATGAACCTTGATGTAAAGCCCGGCGACGTCGTCGCGATAGTCGGGCCTACCGGAGCGGGCAAAACGACGCTTGTCAACCTGCTGATGCGCTTCTACGACGTGGACAGCGGCAGCATAAAGGTGGACGGAGTGGATATAACGAGCATCCCGCGGGAAGACCTTCGCCGCGAGTTCGGCATGGTGCTTCAGGATACATGGCTGTTCGGCGGCACTTTAAAGGAGAATATCGCGTACGGCAGAAAAGGCGCTGCAGACGAGGAGATAATCCGCGCCGCAAAGATAGCGCACGCCGATCACTTCATACGCACGCTGCCCGAAGGCTACGATACGGTGCTTAACGAAGAAGCTTCGAATATATCCCAGGGCCAGAAGCAGTTGCTGACCATTGCGCGCGCGCTGCTCGCCGACCCCACGATACTGATACTCGACGAGGCTACAAGCAGCGTTGATACGAGAACGGAGCAGTATATACAGAACGCGATGATAGAGCTGATGAAGGGCAGGACCAATTTCGTCATAGCCCACCGCCTCTCGACTATACGCGACGCCTCAACGATACTCGTAATGAACAACGGCGAGATAATAGAGCAGGGCAATCATAAAGCTTTAATGGCGGAAAACGGGTTCTATGCCGACCTTTACAACAGCCAGTTCACTGGCGCCGCGGTATAACGGCGCCCGTTTACTGGCGCCGCAGTATAACGGCGCCCGTTTACTGGCGCAGCGGTATAACGGCGCCCGTTTACAGGCGTTGCGGTATAAGGCGCAAGGAGCGGCGCTTCCCGGATATGCCCCAAAGCCATGGCTTTGGGCTGCAAATAAGGAGGAATCGTGAATATGATGTCCGCATCGGCGTCTCCCGAAAATAAACGGTTTCCTAAAACACATATATTTTTGCTGCTGCTGTCGCTTATTGCGATAACGGCGGCAATATTTTTATTTTTGCGCGAGCCGGTAAGACAGGCTTTGGCTCCCGATGCTTCAATTCCGCCGGGTAATTCTTCCGAGCCGGATATCAGCTTTTCCGTCGTTGATACAGGACAAAGAGAAGCAAAATATGTATTTATAATGATAGGCGACGGCATGGGCGGAGCGCAGCGCGATCTTGCCCAAAGCTACGCGGAGTACTGCGGAGAAAAAACTCCGCTTGTAATGAATTCCCTTCCCGCCAGCGGCATGGTAACTACAAATTCTCTTAGCGGTATAACGGACTCGGCGGCGGCGGCAACAGCTTACGCTGCCGGGTGTAAGACGAACAACGGCATGCTGTCGATGACTCCGGAGGGAGAAGAGCTTAAAACAATATTCGGGGAGGCGGAAGAAAAGGGCCTCTCCACCGGCCTCGTTACAACTTCAAGAATCACCGACGCGACTCCCGCCGCGTTTGCCGCGCACGCAAAGAGCCGTACTTTGGAGGCGGACATAGCGCTCGATTATTTGGATTCCGGCGTCGATTTCTTCGCCGGCGGCGGAGTTTCATACTTCCTGCCAATTTCTTATTCCGCCGGTGGCATCGACGCCGCCGGACTGCCGATGAAATCTTTGCGGGGCGATGAAAAAGATGTGGCGGCCGGCTTTATTGACGCGGGGTATGAAACGTTTATCGGGCTGCAGGGAGCAAAAGATTTTGCGGATTTCGTCCCTTCGCCGGGAGATAAAGTCTTCGCTTCGTTTACAAACGGTTACATGCCTTTTGAGCTGGACAGGAAAGAAGAAAGCCTTCAATCCCCCACGCTCGCCGAGATGACGGATAAAGCGATATCGGTCTTAGGATCCGACGAGGACGGTTTCGTGCTTATGATCGAAGGCGGCAGGACAGACCACGCCTGCAAAGCTAACGACCCTGCCGGGACAATATTTGAGACGCTAGAATTTAATAAGGCCGTTCAGGAAGCGTACGGTTTTTATAAGCGGCACCCTGATGAAACGCTTGTGATCGTTGTCGGAGACCATGAGACAGGCGGCCTTAAGATAGGCGAAGACGTTGATCTTTCACATGTAAAGGGTTTAAGGTCGTCTATAACCGAGCGGATCAACTCTTTTTATACCGGAGACAGGGACGCGTTTTACAGATACCTCTCCCAAAACTTCGGTTTATGGGATCTTAATCCCGGCGAAAAGGCGCGTATTGAAGACGCTCTTGACGCCGCCGACAGCAAAGACTATAAAGGCGGCTATGAAGGCTCTCCCGCGTCCGCGGTTTCCGCCATACTATCAAAACGGATCGGAGTATCGTGGGCAGGCCCGGGCCATACGGGTGTCCCTGTTCCGCTGTATGCCGCAGGCCTTTACGCGGAAAATTTCTCAGGCAATATAGACAATACAGATATAGGGCGGCTGCTGTTTGAGCTTATCTGCAATTAAATATCAATTTCAAACGATAAATCCTTTTGTAAACAATGTGTGAAATAAACTGCTTGTTCAATATTTTTTCGCATCTCTTTAGTATTATTATACAGAGGTGTTTATGAAGCTTTATCAGTTCGAGACGCATTGCCATACCGCCGAAGTAAGCCCATGCGGCGTGCTTACCGCGGGAGAAGTCGTAAACGGCCTAAAAAAAGCGGATTATATGGGAACGTTTGTTACCGACCATTTTTATTCGCGCTTTTTTAATATGCGCGGCATAGAGCATTTAAGCTGGAAGTCTCAGGCGGAAAGCTGGCTTGCGGGCTACAGGGCGGCTAAAGCAAAAGGCGACGAATCCGGGATCAAGGTGCTCTTAGGGTTGGAAGTAAACCCCGACGGCTCGCCGTACGAATTTCTCGTATACGGGCCGGATGAGCGGTTCATAATTGAAAACGGCCCGTTCTACAAGCTTTCGGTGTCCGAACTTTACAGGCTCGTCCGTGAAAACGGATTCCTGATGTTCCACGCCCACCCGTACCGCTACGGCCTTAGCCCTGAAGACCCGGAGTTTTACGACGGCATAGAGATAGTCAATTCCCAACAGCGCCACGACAGCAGGAACAAGCTTGCCTTAAAATTTGCGTTCGAACACGACAAGATGATAATAGCGGGCGGCGACGTGCACATGGAAGCCGACATAGGCAGGGGAGGAATAATGCTGCCCGGCAGTATTAACAGCGAAGCAGACTTCATAGAATACTATAAAAACTTTAAGCGTCCGGAGCTTATCGTAACTTACGGCGCTTAGCAATAAAATACAAGAGTGGTGGATCGTAATTGTTTGGAAGAATATTTATAGGGAGAAACGGCCCCGACCAATTATCATTAGGGCTATCGATACTCGCGCTAGCGCTCAGCCTTGTGCCGGTCACGATAGTATTTTACATATCCATGGCAATATTCGCGCTCTCGATACTGCGCATGTTCTCGAGGAACTTAGAACAGCGCAGAAAAGAGAATTTAATGTTCTTAAAGCTGGTTAATAAGCCTAAAACGTGGTATTATAATTTTAAAGCGGCGAGAGCGCAGAGCAAGCTTTATAAGATCTTCATATGCCCGAAATGCGGGCAGAAACTCCGGGTGCCTAAAGGCAAGGGTAAGGTCTCGATAAAGTGCTCGAAATGCGCCAACAGGATAATCAAAAACACCTGACCGTTTGAATTTTGATAGCAGGGAAGAGGTATTGGTATGGCAACGACTATTACAAAAGATATGACGATTTCAGAGGTGCTGCAAAAAGACATGGACTCCGCGATGGTCTTTTTCGAAGCCGGCATGCATTGCGTGGGCTGCCCGTCGGCCGCCGGCGAGACTATTGAAGAAGCGAGCGAAGTTCACGGGCTTAACGCCGACGATCTTGTGGACAAGCTTAATAAATATTTTGAAAATAAATAATAATGTGAGGTGGACGCCATGAAAAGTTACGAATGCACTGTATGCGGATACATTTACGATCCTGCCGACGGAGATCCCGATAACGGCATAGCGCCCGGCACCGCGTTTGAAGATTTGCCAGAAGACTGGGTATGCCCTATGTGCGGAGCTTCGAAAGACATGTTCGAAGAGGTCTAAAGCAGATGTATAAGCCAACAAAAATCACAGAAGGAATCTACTGGGTCGGGGCGCTGAATCCCGACCTTCGTATATTCGACGTTATCATGAAGACCGACTGGGGCACGTCTTACAACAGTTATCTCGTAAAAGGAAACGAAAAGACAGCCGTTGTGGATTCCGTCAAAGAGCAGTTTTCCGATGAGCAGATAGAGAGGATATCGCAAGTTGCCGACGTTTCCTCCATAGACTATATCGTATGCAACCATACGGAGCCCGACCATTCCGGCGCTTTGGGACGGCTGCTTAAAGCCGCCCCCAATGCCGTTGTGTTGTGTTCAAAGCCCGCAAGCGTATTTTTGCGCAGCATATTGAATACGGATTTCGAATGCCGTGTCGTGGCGGACGGGGAAACTGTAGACTTAGGCGGCAAAACGCTTAAGTTCATCTCCGCGCCGTTCCTGCACTGGCCGGACTCCATATTCACATATGTGCCCGAAGACGCGATTCTGTTGTCTGGCGACGTTTTCGGTTTCCATTTCGCGGCGGAAGACGTATTCGACGACCTGACTCCCTTAAGCGAAGAGATGCTCAAATCGCAAAAGTATTATTTCGACGTCATCATGGGGCCGTTTAAGAACTATGTCCTTGAAGCTGTAAAGAAGGTCCGCCCGCTTGATATCCATGTCATCGGCCCGTCGCACGGCCCGGTGCTGCGCGCCGCCCCGAAAGACGCCGTAGACAGGTACGAGGATTGGGCTTCTGACATACTGCGCAAAAACGACCCGAAAAGGGTATATATAGGCTACGTCTCATGCTACGGCTATACGAGGACCCTTGCGGAGACCATTTATAACACTGTCGCGGAAGCCGGCTTCGACGCGGAAATGGAAGACATATCAAAGACAGACCCGGCTTTATGCGCCGCTAAGATACATGCCTCAGACGCGTTTGCGATAGGCTCTCCCACAATAAACCGCGACGCGCTGAAACCGGCCTGGGATGTGCTGACTTCCCTGTCGACGTATATAGTTAAAGGCAAACCCGCGGCCGTATTCGGTTCGTTCGGCTGGAGCGGCGAATCTATAAAGTTTTTAGGCGAGCGGCTGCGCAACGTGGGTGCCGACGTAATAGGCTCGTGCAGCGCGAAGCTGAGGCCCGACGACAAAGAGCTGGAAGAGGCCGAAAAACTGGGCAAGGCTATATGTGAAACGCTTGCCAGCCAGGGCTGATCTATACATAAATAAGGCTAAAAAGAGGCTTTACATTTACATTGTAAAGCCTCTTTAAGTTTACTTTTATTACGCCTTGGCTTGCTGCCCGTCTTCGAATATGGTCTTTATATGCTCGGCGCTGAATTTTTTGCTTATAGCGCTGACTATCGGCGCAATTATGAGTCCGGCTATCATGGCTATAGCGCCTATGGCGGGCGGAGTCATCCAGCCGGGCAGGATCTTTCCGATAGCGTTCAATACCATAAGCGGAACTGTAATCAAAAGGCCTGTCACGAATCCCGACCATGCTCCCGCCTTTGTCATGCCCTTCCACCGTACGCCGTACAGGAAAGGCGCAAGGAAGCAGCCCGAAAGCCCTCCCCACGAATACGACATCAGCGTAACTATCGCCGCAGGCTCGAACAGCGCAATAACGAGCGATACAGCTACGAAAAGCGCGCACAGCGAGCGCATCCAGACCATAACTTTCTTGTCTTCCATCTTAGGCTTGATAACGCCCTTTATAAGGTCCATCGATATGGACGACGACGAAACAAGCACGAGCGAAGACAATGTGGACATCGACGCCGAAAGCAGTAACACGAGTATGAGCCCCAGCATAGCGGGCGGCAGCGCCTGCACCAATACCTGGCCCATAATATTATCGGGAACCTTAGGATCTATATTTGGGAACAGCCTTCCAAGGCCGCCTACAAAATATGCACAGCCGCCTATGATCAGCGCAAAAACAGTGGAGATTATCGTTCCCCTCTTTATAGCTTTCGCGTCGCGTATAGCATAAAACTTATGCACCATCTGCGGCAGCCCCCATGTACCCAAGCTCGTCAGCAATACCAGCGAAATAAGGCCTATTGCGTTGCCTTCCGAACCGAACGGCGCGGAGAGCGCAGGCCCGGCCTCCGGTATCTCCGCCAGTTTCGAAAGCCCTGCCGACAGCCCGCCTACAGCATCACTGCCAAGTACGAACATCACCATTAATATTACGCCGGCTATCATAACGATCCCTTGGATAAAATCAGCGAGAGCTGTGGCTATATACCCGCCCATCAGCAGGTAAAACGCCGTAAATACGGCCATAACTATCATGCACCAGGCATACGGTATTTTAAATACGCTTTCGAAGAAATAGCCCAGGCCCTGATAAACGCTTGCGCAATATGGCACTAGGAACACAAATATAAGTACCGCAGCGACTATCTTCATGTTCTGAGACTGGTAACGCTTTTTAAAGAAATCAGGCATCGTCGAAGCGTCGAGCCTTTGGGTAACTTCTCTTGTAGGCCTCGCCATAAGCAACCACACAGCAAGCGTACCGATAAGCGCGTTCGCTATGCCGATCCAGGTAACGCTGACACCCATGGTCCAGCCGAATTTTCCGGCATAACCCATGAATATGACTGCGGAGAAATACGTCGTTCCGTAGGCAAACGCCGTCATCCAGGCGCCCATTTTGCGCCCGCCTAAAAAGAAATCGTTTGTCGTTTTGGCTTTACGCCGTGAATAGATACCAATACCGATGATGGTAAGTAAATAAATTGCACAAATGATGATCTGTTCAGTCATAATAACTACCTTCCTTCCGTGCTTCAATTATTTATGGCAATAAAAAAATGCCTGCCATACTACGATACTACCAATTTGTATAATACAATAACGTATATATATATGCAATAACGAAGTGCAAAATCACACATTTTTTGTCGACTGATAAAAATTATTTGCCTGGGCGCATCAGTGTGCGCAAGGTATTCAAACGCTGCGTCCGCTCTGCTGTTTGCTTGACATTCGCGCTCAAATCGTGGCATGATTAACAGAAAAGACGTGCCTTACGGGAACTTCAAGGCGGCATCCTTCGTCTTAAATCTATAAACATTCAGGAGAAATATATGAAAAGAATTATTTTTACCGCATTATCGCTTGTTTTTCTGCTCGCGGCATGCTCGCCGTCTTCAAATGTAAAAGCCGAAAGCTACCGCGCGGTCATGAAGCCGCAGCCCATACAGCCGGTCGGCGAAGGCTTTGTTGCCGGCGTCAACTCGTTCGGGCTGAAATCGGCAGGAATGCTTTACAATACCGATCAAAACCTCGCGATCTCTCCCGTGAGCCTGGAACTCGCTCTAGCGATGACTCGCACGGGCGCCAGTGGCAACACTGCCGATGAAATGGCAAAAGCTTTGAGCCTTGCCGGCATAAGCGACGAAGACATAAAATCGGCGTGCCGCTCGCTCATGTGGCGCTCCAATACCGGCGGCATGGAAGCGGCTAATTCCGTCTGGATCGATAAGGAATTTCCTTTCAGCAAAGATTTTATAGACACATGCACCGGTGACTTCATGGCCGACGTTATGCCCCTCGAGATCCCCGGAGCCATGAAATCCATTAACGATTGGGCAAAAGAGAAAACGCACGGAAAGATAGACAAGATAATTCAGCAGGAGCTCGACCCTCTTACAAAAATAGTGCTTTGCAACGCGCTCTATTTCTTGGGAGACTGGGAAGCGCCGTTTGAGGCAAACGACACGCGCGACGGCGACTTCGCGTCGCCGGGCGGCACTATTACGGCTTCGTTCATGAATGACGAACGCAGCGTGCCTTACTACAAGAACGATAGATTCTCTATGATCTCGCTTTCCTTCAAGAGCAAAGAGAACGAAGGCAAATACGCTATGGCGTTCCTGCTGCCTGCCGAAGGCTCTGACGTTTCATCTATGCTCTCGTCTTTGGACGCCTCCGGCTTTTCCGGGGCGCTTGCGGGCTTGCAGGATACGCAGGTTAAAATAAAGCTTCCTAAATTCGAGTATTCGTTCTTCACGTCTTTCAGCGATACGCTTAAAGCCCTCGGCATGAACGAGGCGTTCACGGCCAGAGCGGATTTTTCCGGTATGACCGGCGGCGATAACGATCTTTATATTTACGACGTGCTCCACAAATGCTATATCCGCGTAGACGAACTTGGTGCGGAAGCAGCGGCGGTAACGGAAGTACAGATGGGTTTAACGGCGATGCCCCCGCAGGATATACCGCAGTTTTACGCGGACCGGCCGTTCGTATTTGCTATATACTCTCAGGAAGACGGGACCATAGCGTTCTTAGGCGCGGTGAACGACCCGACGCGGGAATGACGTCTTCGGCGTCATCCTGAACGCGAATCCTGACAGGATGAGCGGCGAAGGATCCCATTTAGTTTGCTGATACTCCTATTATAATTGCAGCGGGCGTCCGGAGACGCCCGCTTTCGACTATGTGAGGTTCACACATTCTATGGGAAAAAGAAAGGAAAAGAAAATATGAAGAAATTTTTATTGATAATTACATCTCTCGTTTTGCTTCTCGCTGCATGCAGAGGCGCAAGCCCCGGCGTTTCCGCCCCTTCGGATCAAACAGCCGGGAGTTATAAGGCGACGCTCAAACAGCAGCCCGTACAGCCGGTTGGCGAAGGCTTTGTATCGGGCGTAAACTCGTTCGGGTTCAAATCGGCGGGCATGCTGTACGGTACTGATAAAAACCTCGCGATCTCCCCTGTCAGCCTGGAGCTCGCTCTCGCGATGACGCGCGCGGGCGCTAAGGGCATTACCGCCGATGAGATGGCAAAGGCTTTGGGCCTTTCCGACGTAAGCGACGAAGATATAAAATCGGCCTGCCGCTCGCTCATGTGGCGCTGCAACACCGGAGGCATGGAAGCCGCCAACGCCGTATGGGTAGGAGAGGGGCTTAGCTTAAGCGACGGATTCTCAAGGACGTGCGCCGAAGATTTCATGGCCGACGCATTCCCCCTTAATATACCCGGCGCGATGGACGCAATAAACTCATGGGCAGACGAAAGAACGAAAGGCCGGATCGACAAGATAATAACGCAGGAGCTCGACCCTGATACCCGGATGGTGCTCACTAACGCCCTGCTTTTTTTGGGAGACTGGACGGAGCCTTTTAAGACTGAGGATACTTACGACGAGCAGTTCACTGCCCCCGGCGGCAGCGTAAATACGCCTTTTCTGCACAGCACCCGCACGGTGCCTTATTATGAGACTGATGGTTTTTCCATGATAACGCTCGACTTTAAGAGCGAGGATAACGGCGGTAAATATTCCATGGCGTTCATACTGCCCGCGCAAGGCAGCTCTGTGGAAAAACTCCTGACTTCGCTTTCGGGCGACGAGTTTTCAGCCGCCCTCTCGCGCAAGCAAAACCTTGAGACCGTAATCAGCCTGCCCAAGTTCGAGTTTTCTTATTTCAAACAGCTTAAAGATACGCTGATAGACATGGGTATGGGCACGGCTTTTAGCAGCGGCGCCGACTTTTCGGGTATGACAAAAGAGCCGAATTCTCTGTTTATCTCCGATGTGCTTCACAAGTGCTTCGTAAAAGTGGATGAATTGGGCGCTGAGGCAGCGGCGGTCACTGTGGTAGTCATGCAAGAGAGCGCAATGATGCCGCCCGAAAACGCCGCTGTGTTCCACGCCGACCGCCCGTTCCTTTTCGCGATATACTCTCAGGAAGACGGCACGATAGCGTTTTTAGGCGCAGTAAACGACCCGACGAAAGAATGATATTTAAAGCTGTAAGGGCGCACTTCGGGCGTCCTTATCGTTCTATATGAAAAGAAGAGGAAATATAATATGAAAAAACTTTTGCCTACAATCACATCCCTCGTTTTGCTTCTTGGCGCATGCGCAGGCGCAAACCCCGGCGTTTCCGCCTCTTCAGGTCAAACGGCCGGAAGTTATAAGGCGACGCTCAGGCAGCAGCCCATACAGCCGGTTGGCGAAGGCTTTGTAAACGGGGTAAACGGGTTCGGATTCAAATCGGCGTCATTGCTGTACGGGGATGACAAAAACCTTGCCTTTTCTCCCGTCAGCCTGGAACTCGCCCTTGCGATGACGCGCACAGGCGCGGCCGGCCAGACCGCCGACGAGATGAAGCAGGCTCTCGGCCTTAATGGCCTTTCCGACGAGGATATAGTCGGCGCGTGCCGCTCGCTTATGTGGAGAGCGAACACCGGAGGTATGAAATGCGCCAACTCCATCTGGGTCGATCAATCGTATCCCTTCTGTAAGGAGTTTCTTGGCGGCTGCACTGAGGACTTCATGGCCGACGCGTTCCCGCTCGTGATGCCCGGGGCGAAAGACGACATAAATAAATGGGCAGGCGATAATACGAACGGCAGGATAAACGACATAATCCGGGATGAGCAGCAACTTGAAAATTCGCCGCTCGTGCTCTGCAACGCGCTTTATTTCCTTGGAAATTGGGAAGAGCCGTTCAAGGCAAACAATACACACGACGGGGTCTTCGCCTTACGCGATGGAGATGTCACCGTTTCGTTCATGAACGACGAACGCAGCGCCGACTATTATGCTAACGATAAATTTTCTATGCTTTCGCTGCCATTCAGGAGCAAAGAGAACGAAGGCAAATACGCTATGGCTTTCCTGCTTCCCGCCGAAGGAAAAGGGCTGGAGGATCTGCTCCCGTCACTTAATGCCGAAAGCTTCCCGGAGGCTCTTGCCGGGCTTAAAGAACAACCCGTAAAAATAAAGCTGCCGAAGTTCGAATTCTCGTTCAGTGCGTCCTTTGTCGATACTCTGAAATCGCTCGGCGTGGCCGCAGCTTTCGGCAATGCCGACTTCAGCGGGATGACCGGCGGACCGAACGATCTGTATATCGACGACGTTCTTCACAAGTGTTATATAAAAGTGGATGAGCTCGGCGCTGAAGCCGCCGCTGTCACAGCAGTCGTCATGGCCAGAGACGGGGCAGCGCCTTCTGATGATATAGCCGAATTCTTAGCCGACCGTCCTTTTCTGTTCGCGATATACTCGCAGGAAGACGGCACGATAGCGTTCCTCGGTGCGGTAAACGACCCGACGCAGGAATGACGCCATTGAAGTCATCCTGAGTGCGAACTCCGTCAGGGTGAGCGGCGAAGGATCCCGTATAGTATTTTGATACTCGTATTATAATTGCAGGGCGTCCTTTGGACGCCCGTTATTTTGTATTAATAACGCATTGACAGGCGCACATTTGTTCGATATTATATATTCAATGACTAAATGAAAGAGCGCCATAAATGAAAATCAATTATTATGATAATGTCGACGACAGCTTATTAAAATTTGCCGTTATCGCAACGGAATACAAGGGAAAATGGGTATTATGCAAGCATAAAGACAGAGATACTTATGAAGTGCCGGGCGGACACCGGGAACAGGGTGAAAGCATATTGCAAACTGCCGAAAGGGAACTGTACGAAGAGACGGGCGCTGTACGCTATCATATCCGGCCTGTCTGCGCATATTCGGTATATAAAAGCGAAGAAACCTTCGGTATGCTTTATTATGCCGAGATAAACGAGTTTTCAAAATTGCCGTCATTCGAAATCGAAAGCATTGAGTTTTTCGATAGTCTGCCAGGCAGATTGACATATCCGGATATCCAGCCTTATCTTTTTTATCGGGCCAAAAAGCTCATAAAAGGACGTTCCTTCTCATGCATTATATGGGATTGGAACGGAACGCTCATAGATGATGCCGATATCGCCCTCTATTCCGTTAACGATATGCTTCTGAGGCGAGATATGGCTCCCATTGAAAAGGACTTCTATCTTAAGAATTGTACGACCCCGATCATAGACTTTTATAAGAAAATATTTGATCTTAACAGCATACCTTTTGAAAACCTTTTAAATGAATTCAGAGAGGGTTATCACGCTCACATCAACGAATCAGGACTTATGAGCGGGTCCCGTGCCGTCCTTGAAAATCTGAAACAGCAGGGAGTCTCGCAGATAATAATTTCTTCGAGCGCCCAAAAAGAGCTGCAGACTTTTATAAAAAGATTTAAGGTCGATGATTATTTCTCCGTGATACTGGGTGCGGAAGATTACTATGCGGGAAGCAAAGAAAAGAGGGCTGTATCCTTTATTTCTGAAAGCCAGATAGAGCCTAAAGAAGTCGTGGTTATCGGCGATACCGTACACGACTGTGAAACGGCTAATGCCATAAATGCCGAGTGCATTCTTATCGCAAACGGCCATCAGAGCAAGGAATACCTGCTGCGCTGCGGAAAGATAGTCTTAGATGATATAACGGACGTAAGCCTCTATGTCTAACCAAATCTAATGTTATGTGTAGGAAACGACCCCTGTGTCGTTCCGCTTAGGTTTATCGTTCCAGACAAATATGCTCAAAAAAAAGGCAGGTTCTCCTGCCTTCAGCTTGATGACAAGCCCTAAATCAATTGGGCTTTGTCAGTGCCCTGAAGGCAGGTCGTCCTGCCTTAACTTGTGTTTACCTAATATACGTCTTCCTGCGTCTGATTCGCGAGCTCTATGAACCGCGTGTACTCTCCGCGCCATCCCAGCAATATCTCCCCCGTAGGCCCGCTCCTCTGCTTGGCTACTATCACCTTTGTATTGTTGCCCGCCTCGGGATTGTAATAGTTTTCCCGGTGCAGGAATATAACTACGTCCGCGTCCTGCTCGATACTGCCCGACTCCCTGAGGTCGGAGAGCATGGGTATCTTCGTCTCCCTCTTCTCGCTCTCCCTCGAAAGCTGTGAAAGCAGCATCACGGGCACGTCTATCTCCTTTGCCATTATCTTAAGGCTCCTCGTCATCGCGGAGATCTCCTGCTGCCTGTTCTCGCGCCGTTCCTTGCCTGTCATCAGCTGCAGATAGTCTATAACTATGAGCCCGAGGCCTTTTTCCTGCTTTAAGCGCCTGCATTTCGCCAGTATCTCCAGTACGGTTATCGCGGGCGAATCGTCTATATATACCGGCGACGTTCCGAGCACGTTGACCGCTTCCGACAGCTTATCGAGGTCGTCGTTGGTAAGGCCGCCCGTTCTTGTCTTCTGGCTGTCGACCAAAGCTTCGCTGCACAGCATCCTTATCGCGAGCTGTTCGCGCGACATCTCGAGCGAAAAAATGGCGACAGGCTCTTTCTCTCTTACGGCGACATGCTGCACTATGTTGAGCGCAAAGCTCGTTTTGCCCATGCCCGGGCGCCCCGCTATAACTATCAGCTGCGACCCCTGCAGCCCCGAAAGCTTTTTATCGAGCTGCTTAAATCCGGTAGACGTTCCAAGCAGCCCCGTTTCCTTGTCCATCGACTCGCCGATGCGGGTATACCCTTCGAGCAGCGCCTGCTTTATGTGTTCGAGCGAATCTCTCCTGCGCTTTACGGCTATCTGGTATATTATGTCCCCGGCCTTGCTGACTATCTCCGAAGAATCGTCTTCCGAGGAAAAAGCTTCCCGGATGATATCGTTGCCCGCCTCTATGAGCAGCCTTCTTACGGAATCCTGCTCTATGATATCGATATAGTGAAGAACATTCGAAGCGCTGGGCACCGCCGCCGGAAGGTCGGCAATATAGACCGTATCGTCGGGGCTCTCGAGCTGCCCTTTCCTCTCGAGCCGCTCCACTACGGTAACGGTGTCCACCGGCTTGCCCGCTTCCGAAAGTTCGCGCATGACCTCGAAGATCTCCCTGTTGCGCTTTAAGTAAAAATCGGCCGGTGTCAATCTCTCTATAGCGATAAACACGGCTTTGGGGTCAAGGAACATGCTACCGAGCACGCTCCTTTCCGCGTCCATATTGCTTGGCGGTTTATATGCAGTTGTAGTCCTTGGTTCCGCAGCCATACGCTTACTCTTCCGCAGCTTCCACGCTGAGTATCATGTCTGCCGTTACTCCGGCGTGCACCTTTATCTGCATCTTCATCTCACCGAGCTCCTTAATATGCTCGGGCAGCGCTATCTTCTTCTTGTCTATCTCTATGCCGTGCTGTTCAGTTATTGCCTCGGCAATTTCCTTCACCGTGACCGACCCGAACAACCGCCCGTTCTCGCCGCACTTCGCCTTGACCACAACTCTTAAGTCTTTAAGTTTTTTCGCTGCTTCTTCGGCAGAGAGCAGCTCTAACATGCGCTTCTTTTCTATGGCTTTTTGCTGCTGCTTCGCTACGTTGAGGTTCTGCTCCGAGGCCTGTTTGGCGAGCCCTTTGGGCAGCAGGAAGTTTCTCGCATACCCGTCGCTTACGTTCACTATTTCCCCGGCATGCCCCGTGCCTTTAACGTCCTGCGTCAATATGACCTTCATATCATTTACCCTCTCTTAAATAGTTATTTACCGCTTCCCTTAAGCGAAGGCGCGCGGTCTCGATGCTTACGTCATTAAGCTTAACCGCGGCCATCGTGGCATGGCCGCCGCCGCCGAGGCTTTCGAGTATCAGCTGCACGTTCACTTCGCCGAGTGACCTGCCGCTTATAAGCACATCGCCCCCATGGTCGCTCAAAACGAACGAAGACCCTACGCCTCTTATGGTAAGAAGCGCGTCCGCAGCCTGCGCCGCTATAAGAGGCGCGTTCTGCCCGGTCGGGCAGCACGCCACCGCTATGCCGTTCTCAAGTATCTCCGCGCTCTTGACTATCTCGGTCTTTCTCTTATATGTCTCAAGGTCGTCCTGGGTAAGCTGCCTTACCGCCGCCGAGTCTGCGCCGCTCTCTTTAAGATACGAAGCTGCTTCGAAAGTCCTTGCGCCGGTGTTGAACGAGAAGCCTTTGGTGTCTATAGTTATTCCGCACAGCAGCGCGTCCAGTTCAACGCTTAAAGGTTTTATATCATCGCTGAAATATTGAATAAGCTCAGTCACAAGCTCGGATACCGACGAGGCATATGGTTCGTGGTAATAAAGCGCCGCTTCCTCTATGGACGCCGCTCCCTTTAAATGATGGTCTATCACCACGAGAGTCTCCGCAAGCTCTATGAGCCCCGGGGAGACCGTAAGCGAGGGTATGATAGTGTCAACGAGTACGAGCAAACTCGAACGGCTGATGGCGAGCCCCGCTTCCTGCCCCGACAATATACAATTTTTATAGCTTTCGACTCCGGAAAGCCTTTCAAGCAGAGGAATTATCGAAGGGTTGGGCTCGTCTATCACAAGATATACGTCTTTCCCGGCATTCCTTGCGCACGCCGCTATGCCGAGCGACGCCCCCAAACAGTCGAGGTCGGGCGAATTGTGCCCCATTATGAACACATCGCTGCACTGTTCAATAAGGTTTCGGAGCGCATGGCTCACCATGCGGGATTTTACCGTGCTTCTCCTGTATGCCGACTTCGTAACGCCCCCGAAGAAAATAAACTTGTCTCCCTGCTTTATAACGGCCTGGTCCCCGCCGCGCCCCAAAGCAAGCTCCAACGCCCTGCCTGCAAAATCCGCCGATTGTTCCGGCGTCTCGCCCGCGCCTACGGCTATGGACAGCGTAGGGGAAATGCCTGACTTTAACTGCTTTACGTCGTCGAGTATGCGGAACTTCGAGCCCCGGAGCGGCGAAAGGAACCGCCTTTCAAAAACGCATATATACTTGCCCCTGTCGGTCCTCATAAATACCGACGAAAGGCTCTTCGCCATTTCGGATATCCTTTTTTCCACCGCCGCCACCATTGCCGACAGCTCTGTCTGCTGAACGTCCGCCGCAAGCTCTTCGTAATTGTCTATCTGTATATAACATATCACCGGGAGATAGCTCTGGTATATCTTTTTCGCTTCAACGGCGTTCTCCACGTCTATGAGCCTGTACAGCAGCATCTCTTTATTCCTGTGCTTTACGGGAAAAAGCTCTTTCTTATACGGCCTGCCGCCTATCAATATCTTCTTATCGGTATCCGGCACGTCGATGCCGGGTATCATCCTGCTTATGCTGCGCAGCGCGCCGTATCCCGCTATGTTCCTGAACGCGAGGTTCGCCCACTTGACGTTTCCCTGCGTTGTTGTGAGCGCCAGCGGCATAGACATCGTATCGAGGTATGTCGCGAACGTTTCTTTATCCGAAAGCGCATAAGTTACGAGTTTCTGCCATTTTACCTTCTGAAGTATGCCGAAAACTATATACAGTGAAACAAAGGCAGCGCAGAAGATCGAGACGACAACGCCAAAATAAACGCTCCTGTAAAACGCTATAACCGCAGCGGCTAAAAGCGCGCATATGAGGCAAAGGAGATCAGCCGTCAGAAAACGTACCTTTGCCACATCAAACCTCCTTTTCCTCCATCCTCTTGCGGATAGAGAACACATTCTCCATTATACCAATAAAAAAGAGTATAAAACTTAAAACCAGTACAGAAAGCACATGAAGCGCAGTCCTTGAGCCTTGGCTCATGTTGCGTTTCTTGTACATAAAGTCAAGAAAGGAGAGCGCCTGTACCGAAAATACAAAAACATACAGGTTAAAAACCGTTGTCTCGATCATGTCGAAAGGCTCCCATCCCAAACTCGCCCCGACGGCCGCGAAAATATAAGAGAGGGCGAACGCCCCCCAGAAGCCTTTAGGCAAGGCATAATCGCTGAACGCGGGATTCGGCGCAACTTCTATTCTCTTTTTTGCCGCCGCCCTCGGTATCGTATAAAACAATAATCCGCCGAGCATCGAGTAAAGCCCTATCATCGTTATAAGCCATATGTTGAGCGTATCGCTTATCATTTCCCGCATTATCCTCACCGCTTCCGGAACGGATGTGGCGAGCACCGCTTCCCGGGTTATTGCTCCGGTAATCACGTCCGTATATCTTATTATCTGGTACAGCGACGATATACTTTCATTGCCCAGCGAAGAGATATTAGCGCCCATGTAGTCTGTTATGCTTTCAATAAACGGCTTGCCCGTAAGCAGCGTAACAACAGCGATAACAAGCGCGGCGCCCGCAAGCGCGGCCGCGATCGACGCCGCCACGCTGCTAAAGAACCTCTTTTTTGCCCTTATCATATAGCCTGTAACAAAAGCCGCGGGAAGAAACGCCGACGCGAGTATATACGCCGTATGCAGGCCGAAATACGCTATTGGGGCAAAGCTTAAAACCGCGGCCGCCCCCCCGGGCCAGACTCCGTACCGCGCCGTGCAGTAGACGAGCATAAAAGGCGCCGCGATAAAGACGGGCGGTATATACAGCCCCGCGTACAGCAGCGCGGACGTCATCAGATACGTTAATAATACACCCTTATAGTCTCCTCTTTTTATCCTGTCCAAAACCCCTTATACCGCTTTCAAAATGTTTTTTCAAAAGAGACAAGTCTCCGTAATTGCTTTCAAGGATATGTTTTTCTTTTATTCCCGTTTCCGCTTTCTTCAGTATCTCCGCGTCTATCTCGGCAAACGACACGCCGCACCTTCTCGCTAAGAGATACGCGAGCAGCACGGTACCTCCCAGAGTGTCGATAAGCTCTTCCCTGCCGTTGGGGGAGAGCGAAGCCCTTATAACGTCGGACGCTTCCCCGATAAACTCGGCTTTCAGTACCTCGATAAGTTTCGCGTTAGAGGCAACGTTCATAGTCTGAAGCATAACAAAACCACCCTTACAAAATATGAACCCAATACCTCTTAACTGTGTTTATATTCTATATGCAAACAAAGCAATAGTCAATTGATACGCCTGAAAGCTTTATGCTCAATATTCTCCTGTACCAGCCTCTATGCATATGAAAAAACGCCATATCTCGCGATACAGCGTTTTCAGATTATTTTATTTTAATTAATTATGTCAACCTTCTTGGCGACACAATATTTCGCAATATCATCTTTTGTGAACCAACTCGGAACAATCGCGTGGAAGGCATACCCATTCTGCTCCCAGAAGATATCCTGCCTTAAATACTCTTTTTTCTCAAGCTCGTCTGTTACCTTATAGACGTATATATCATAGTCCATATAGTGTTCGATTTCGCTTTCAGAAAACATCTTTTTAACATTTTCCTTCATATCTCCGGCTTTAAAAGTTCTAAACCACTCAATCAAAAACACGTTAGACATCCACTCATCCGGTGATTGATCAAATTGATAGCAAAACGCTACATTAACTTCATGTACACTTATATTAGACAAACTGCTTTCTTTCGGAAGGTTTTCAGGTATAAAATAGTACTTAAGGCTTGTTACGTCCTCTGGCTTCCACGGCCCATGTCCTAATGTTGCTTTCCCTAGTATAGCATCTTTTAATTCGCCTTCACTTTTAAAATATATTGGCATGACTGCTCCCGAAGGATTGGAATTATTTTCACTGATCCGCCCCTCAGTTTTATCTGCTTCTTCTGCTGCCGTTGACGAATGCTGCTCAGTTTGATCAACCTTATCATTACTGTCAACGCCCGGATAATTTCGCTCCGCAGCAGCACATGAACTCAATCCCAATATGAGTACAATTCCGATGATCAATAAAATTATATTTTTTCTCATAATCTTTCTTTTCTTACCCTCATTTATTGAGCTAATGGGTCAAAATAATAATCTTCGCAGTTTGTGCACCATATATCCGCTCTGTCAAATGGTAAACTCTCCATCCCACCACTCATTATACAAAATTGAGATCCTGCTGAATGATCATTACAATTGAATAAATGCGAAATCTCGTGCTGTATTGAACGCCTAGCGTAGTTATAGCTAATAATAGTAGCATGGGGTATAAATACATAGTCACCTACAGCAGCACCGCCTGCATCGCAAGCAAAAAAACCGCCAAATGTTACTTGAATACTAGCTGTGCCTACTCCGTTTGCTGTATCCTGCCAGCATAAGCCAAGGATACCTTTATGGTGTTGAGTCTTGCAATTTGTTCCACAAGTGGTAACTCCTCTGCGTCTTAAAAAAGGTTATTAGTTTTCTATCATAACTTTTACCACCTTACAATAGCTTAACATTTCCTCATACTGAGTAAACGATTTAGGAAATTGAATGTATACCCATGTCTTATCAACCACCCACGTTAAAGAGTTATGTTTTTTATCAAAAATAACGTTGTCTTTATTTGGCTTAATATCTTTCTGCTCAATTATTGGCTGTAATGGGTCTTCGAACGCACCCTCAAGCCGTGCTACTGTAACCACTATTCCATTCTCATAATCAAACATTACTGATTCAGCATCCTGCATAAGCGATTTGGGCATGTAGTAGTAAAAAATACGATGCTCGTTTACTTCGATTTGCAGCAATTCATAACCATGGAATTTTACAGCGGGCTCATAGAAATACTCTATTTCTCGTAATTTATTTCGACTATAAACCTTATTATCATTACCTGAAACTCGAGAATTTTTTATTGCTGATTTCAGTTCTTCAGCAGACTTTACAACAAACGAAACCTCTTCAGCTTCGACATTCGCCCCTGTTAAATTCTTGTTGATCACTTCTTCCTCATTATTGCCCTTAAAGATTGTTGCGGAAGGCTCTTCCATATTATTGCATCCACAAATTTTCGCCAATAGACATGCCAGTATTAAACAACTAATAGCAATTTTCATAATATATACTCCTATCTATTATTATTAATAAATGCTCTACAAGCATCGCACCATTCATTCATATCACCTTCAAGAACACATAATTGACCTGGTGTACAAGTGTTATGGAGCCTTCCCAAATTATGTGTAAGTTCATGTTGAATCGATCTGGCAATATTTTGTGAACTTAATGTTGAAGTAATAGCGTCTCGCCCAGGAACATCTCCAACCCCAACCACTTCTCCATGAGTGGGAGGCGTATTTCTCGTATCATAAAAGCATACCCTGTGTCCAACAAGTCTATACGTGTAGTAAGCGCTTGACGTTAATAGTTTATTAAGTCTGGACGCACCTTTATGATGCATGCTACCACAGTCACTACAGTCACTTTCTTTGCCGCAAGAACTATCGCAGATATCTTTTGGACACAAGCTTCCGTTTAATATGCTTGATTGTGATACGCTCGTTAGATTAAACATAATATTAAAATCATAATCAAAATAAGCTACTGCAGTATTGTAATACGCTGTCAATTCGTTCGATGAATACGGGCAGGTTATGTCATAATATATACGTGCATCTTTTTGGGTAAAAGGGCCGCTCCATTCAGCATAAAGAGTAAGACTTGAAGAGGGGGTGATCGTTTCGCCTAACGAATAATGCGCTCCTGTTCCGGCGCTATTT
>CAZDZY010000008.1:0-2455 GCA_964510055.1 uncultured Christensenellaceae bacterium | reverse complement strand
TCCAGCCTAATAATGTGCAATCTGTTTTTGTTAAATTCCCTGTATTCATGCTTAACGCTATTGATTGGCCTGTCACAACCGATTGGCTTGCAGGAGCCGACCCGCCTGTATTGCCATTACCGTCATAGGTTATGGTATAACTCCATTCAGCATAAAGAGTAAGACTTGAAGAGGGGGTGATCGTTTGGCCTAACGAATAATGCGCTCCTGTTCCGGCGCTGTTTGTATTCCAGCCTAATAATGCGCCTCCTTCTTTTGTTAAATTCCCTGTATTCATGTTTAACTCAATTGATTCGCCCTCTGGAACCAGTTGGTTTTCAGGAACATACCCGCCTGTATTATAATTACCGTTATAGGATATGGTGTGGGCCAAAAGCATCATTTGCCAGGTCGCTCCGCTGGAATTTGTTGATGAATAGATGCTGGCGCCTGATACTGTACTTCCGTTAACGGAGAGGAATTCTAAAGAATATGCTTTATTAACGATTTTGTAATTACTCCCGGATTCAATAATGTACCACCGTTTTGTTGAAGTATCTGTGTCAGTACTTATCACCAATCTTTTACTGCTGTTTAAGGCTAGTACCATGCCCGTAGTGTGCATTGGTTCAATCTTATACTCACCGTTACCGACGTATGACACTCTAAATTTTTGATTCGCTTCCCCGGTGCTTCCATATTGAATAACGTATGTATTTGAGGTCGTGGCGGCCGCATAAACATCCATAATGAGATTACTTAATGTATTTTTAATTGTGTATATACTACCTGTAGTAATTCCTGCAGTTTCAGTTGTCGGGTAGAATGCAGATCCTATTTGCCAAGTCGCTCCGCTGGAATTTGTTGATGAGTAAATGTTGGCGCCCGATGATGTACTTCCGTTTACAGAGAGGAATTCTGAAGAATAAGTTTTATTAACGATGCTATAATTACTTCCGGATTCAATAATATACCACCGTTTTGTATCAGCATCTGTATCCGTATCTATCACTAATTGTTTACTGCTGTTTAATGATAATACCATGTCTGTCGTGTGCATTGGTTTAATCTTGTATTCGCCGTTATCGACATATAACAATCTAAATTTCTGATTTGTTCCTCCGTAGTTTCCATATTGGATAACGGCTGTATTTGCAGCCGTGCTGGCCATATAAACGTCCATAACTAGATTACTTAATGTATTTTTAATTGCGTATATACTACCTGTAGTAATTCCTGCAGTTTCAGTTGTCGGTAATCGAACTCCATTATGTTTCTCATTCTCCCTGCTTGTTGCTGTGTATCTTCCGAAGCTGCGTAAGCACTTTGCGGATTTACCAGAAAAATCACCAAACAAAGCATTAATATTGCAAGAATTATATTTATATATCTCTTTTTCACTTGAAATTCACCCCTTTGTAGATAAAACTAAGGTAAAAAACACCTGATAGGTCAAAATATTAACTGCAAAACATAAATGATTTCTTAATTGGATTTTTTCAGGTAGTATTCCCTGCCGATAACTTTTTAAAAAGGATTTTTTGATACTCTCATAGACACACCTCTGTTATATTCTGTGAATAAAGTTTAAATAATGATGTAATAATCTATTTAAGCAATTTCTATTTACGTCTGTTGACATTTTTGGTTTATCTTTTTAGATATTTCTATAATATAACGCTTCATATGTCCTGTCAATATATTTATCTGAAGTCAATTATTTAATACAAAATAAAAACCGCACGCCTGTTTAAAGCGTGCGGCCCCGTTTCTTTTTCTCTTACGCGCTCCTGTCCATTATGAGCTTATCGGCCATCAGCGCTATAAATTCGCCGTTCGTCGGCTTGTCGTTGTTCGTGTATATGTTGTAGCCGAGGAACTGGTTTATGTTCTCTATCTTTCCCCTCGACCACGCCACCTCTATGGCGTGCCTTATGGCGCGTTCCACTTTGCTCGCGCTCGTCTCGAAAGGCACAGCTATGCCGGGGTAAAGTTTCTTTGTAATAGAATTTATAAGATCGGGCTCTTTCACCACCATCTTTATGGCTTCGCGCAAAAAATGATAACCCTTTATATGCGCCGGGATGCCTATAGACAGGAATACCGCGGTTATCTTTTCGTCGAGCGACCGGGAACGCACCGGCGCGGGCGGGCGCTTGGCTACTATTGTCCTGTGCCCGAACATATCCTGTATGCGGCGGTAAAGTATATCCTTGTTGACAGGCTTTATCATGTAATACCTCGCGCCTAGGTCGCAGGCCAGCTTTACCATCTTTTCGTTTCCGACCGCCGAGACTACTATAGTCGCGGGCATGGTCTCAAATTCCGCAGTATTGAACCTCTCGAGCAGCGACAATCCGTCGGCTTCCGGCATTATCATGTCGATTATGAGCGCATCGGGCTGCAATTCTTTTATCATCCCCGCCGCCTCGACGGGGCTTGTCAAAGACCCCACCACCTCAATATCGCTTTTTGT
>CAZDZY010000007.1:0-46478 GCA_964510055.1 uncultured Christensenellaceae bacterium | reverse complement strand
TTACTTTATTATCTAATATCTTTTATTTCTACAGGTGCTAAATTAAAATCTAAATCTACCTTAGAAACCTCAATCCAGGCTTTATTCACCAATTCCCAGCAGTAAATTCCGGTATCAGAACTATAAACCCATAAAGTATCATTCTTTCCCCATTTTATAATAATTTTGAAATTTGTATAAAATTTCTTATCAATAATATAGGTAGTTCCTTCTTCAATTCTCGAAACAATATATGGTTTCAAATAGTCGCTAAATTCGTCCCGGCTAAATAAAACCTGCAAATCATAATGGCCCGATGGAGAAATATCAGGATCTTTGAGCTTATAACCATCTTTAGTTATTGTACATACTAAAAAGACAATTAATGATGTAAATATTGACCATGCTATTACTACTATAAAACTATATTTTTTTTTCATAATATATACTCCAATATTATAGATTTAATTTTCTATATAGAATTTCTGCCCCCAGAATAAATGAAATGCATATGGTTCAGCATTTCCAAATGATCCTATCTCAGCTATAGTATTATAAAATTGATCTTCTCTGTAGTTATTATTAGGATCCATGTAGTCATGCCAACCAAAAACAAAAGCAGCACTTATATTTCCCTTATCGTCTTTATTAATATGTCCTATATATGAAAAATCTCCATAATCTCTATTAGTTCCGCTCATAAGACTATATCCAGTAAATGTCCCGGTTTCTATCTCCATATGTGTTACGCCTCTAAGCCAGCTTTCAGTATTATTATCTTTGTTAGCGGCAAATTCAGTAATCATTCTAGTCAGTTTCCATGAGAGATATTTGTTTGAAGCCATATATCCTTTATTATCTTTAAATGGTAGAGTTGTGCCTTTTCCACATATATACCACATTAAGATGAAGCGACCCATTTGATCTATTTTTGTATCTAAATCTGTTAGTTCCAGCTTGATCTCGTAAGGGACATCTTCATTCGATATAGGATCTGGTAACTCTTCAAAAGGAATAAAATCTCCATCAGGGGTAATTACTCCATTTTCCCTTGATTCCCTTCTTGCTTCTTCAATTTCATCTTGCGGATCGGGTATAGGTGTCGGAGGTGTAGTAACCGGCATTGTTCCTCCTCCGCTACCAACGTCGACTTTATACCCCGTCGGGTCTATAAAGTTCACCGGGTTGTTCCCGCAATAGCTGTAAAGATTATTAGTCCACTGGTCTCCGCCCATCGCATCCTGCGTCAGGAAGCGGACTGACTTCGGGTTGTAATACCGCGCGTTCATGTAGTAAAGGCCGGAAGACGTATCGGATATAGACCCTGTGAACTCCATCTCGTTTTTAAACCCGCTGTCGCCCCTGCTCGCTGTGTTTCCGAATGCGTCGTACTGGTACCCCGAGGTATACGCTCCGTCAGGGTCGAGTATTGATGTAACGCTGCCGCGCATGTCGTAGTTGTAGAAATTAAGGAAAAGCATTTTCTGCAACGATGAATCGTTGCAGAAAATGCCCTATTCAGCACCATCACTATCCATAATATTAATTGCTCACAGAGCCACAATGAGAATCATGAGGATATATCTTTCTATTACCATTTATTTTTGTCGATCCTGGTCACTGCTTCTTAACCGAATACTCCAAACTGACAGCCGGATCCGATTTTATCTTCTCATAATATTCTTTGTATAATTCATCACTATTTAAATATTCATCCAACTCAAGATGGTTAAGATCCGCTTCGTAATCTCCTGTTTCATGCACAAAATAGTAAAACGCACTATAAATATTTCCGTTCTCATGCTCAAAGAAAATGATGCTGTCTGTATCGCCCTTGAAGAATTTCTTCACATAAACATGATAGTTCCCAGGCTCAAACCCGCCGCCGTGTGCATCCATATACAATTTTATACTTCTTGTTACGCTTTCCACCCATTTACTATCCATTTCCTCATATTGTGGCTTTGTGACCTCATCAATGCGCATCGTATAGTGGCCAAGATAAATCATTTCATCATGGCCTTGATAATAACCGTCATTTGCAGATTCTGGCGGAAGTTTGTTTTCAGTATAAAAATCAGATTGCACACCTCCTTCTGTAATGTGTAATGCAAACGTATACAATAGTGGTTTTTCTTCCGTAGATGATAGAGGCTTTATATTGGTTATCACAATATAAAGCGATTTCGGAGAAGCCTCATCATAAATACCCGAACTGCTTGCATAGCCTGGCCCAAGATGCAGATACAGGTTGTATTCTATATCCTTACCAAGGAGCAAGTCTTTATTGGAAGAGATATATTCGCTTGTGCTATCGTCCCCATACAAATACCAAAGGTTATTAAGCGTATCCCTTATACCCGCATTGATCTCTTCAACAGAAAAGGTTCTTCCGCCTACTTTAACAGAATTTGCGGTTCCAGGTTCCGTTACTTCAGGCTGCGCAATAACACCGGCTGTGCTTACGATATCCGTTTTTTGGGGCTGTGTTGAAGCCGCATCATTTATTGCGCCGACAATATTCTGACAGCTGCACAATAAGAGTATAGATACTAAAATCAACAACAATTTATAAAAACGCATCTTTTCTCCTTTCATCGATACGATCGCCTTACTTATTATAAAACCATGTTTTGCCGTATAGAATCCCATCTGGGTATTTTTCTGCGACTATCCCTTTTCTGTAAGCCTGTGTCCATACATAATTAAAATCAGAGCCATCTTTACCTTCAGGCTTGGGAATTGCGCCAATCCCTCCTTCCAAAAATTCATATGCCGCATCCACACAATCATCCCAGTCCGCTTTTTCGGCTTTGATATTAGCAATTTTTGCTCCCGGATCTAATGATTTATCAGTTTCATATTTTGGTTCACCAAAACAATAAAATTGATTATGACCGAGCGCTATTGCACAGTATACATTTTCAACCGTTTTAGCCGTCGTATAATAAACATCTCCTTTTTTATTTGCTAACCTCCGGTTTTCCAGGATCCATAAATGCGCGTTTATAGATTTAGGATCCTCGCCATACAACAGCCGGGCGATAATAGATAGATCGCTTTCGCCCCCAAAAGTTGTAACTTCGTCGTCTTTCCATGTCAGAGCTTTAGGATGTTTTTTCAAATTCTCTGCTTTTCTGCTACCTACCCATTTCCATTCTCCATTCTTTTTTGTCCAGATTTCGTCATTCGGGTCATCTCCTCTTACCGGCCTATACCCCGTCGGATCGATAAAGTTTACAGGGTTGTTTCCGCAGTAGCTGTACAGGTTATTAGTCCACGCATCCCCCCCTGCGGCGTCCTGCGTCAGGAACCGGCCTGTCTTCGGGTTGTAATACCGCGCGTTCATGTAGTAAAGGCCGGAAGACGTATCGGAGATAGACCCTGTGAACTCCATCTCGTTTTTGAACCCGCTGTCGCCCCTGCTCGCTGTGTTGCCGAACGCGTCGTACTGGTACCCCGAAGTGTATGCTCCGTCAGGGTCTAGTATCGACGTAACGCTGCCGCGCTTGTCGTAGTTGTAGAAATACCACTTGTTAGCATATTAACTGCCGATTAAACGTTTTTCACGCAGTTTTTAAATTGTGTATATGTATACCGCGAAATAGCATCAGGCCATTATTTTTTTCTCAAATTTTGTGAATAAATATCTGAATGATAATAATTTATAGATGATTAGTACTTTAATTAATACCGTAAAATCATTAATATATCTGGCTACATTATTTATTGGTAATAAGCCTGTTTTTTCGCTTCCACTGTTTACGAAAATCTGATAAGTTAATTCATAATTAATTATTAGCGCAAGAATAACAGAAATGACTATGGTAACAATATAGAAGTATTTAACCTCGGTATATCCTGTTTGTTTTTTATCGCTGTATATGTAATTTCTGCTCCCAAATGCAACCCTTCGAAATATAAAATCATATTTAAAAAACGACCAAAATGAGGGCCTACTACCTATATTACTATCATGTATTTCAAACCTATACTCTGACTTTTTTGTAAAGAAGAAACGTATTCCTATTGCTAGCGCAAGCCAAATAATTAACGATGCGGTAAAACTCCATATCGTTTCAAAAACTGCTATGATTGACCTGTTAAGAGATTTAGCATGCTCACCCTGCCATATTTCATGATAATCCTTATCGAAATACCATTTTAAATTCTCGGTCTCCTCCAAGGTCATTACTTCATTAAAATATACTATGTTCTCATCCGTACATTGATTTCTCAATAATAAGCGAGAGCTTGATTCCTGTTGGTATTCCGTTGACACAAGCCTAAATTTCAGGCTCGATATTCCTACAAATAGTATTGTAAATAATAAGCTCAGTAATAAAATAATTAATCCGTTTTTTTTCATAATAATCACCTAAAAATATTTAATAAACTTAATGTCTCATATGCTATGTCTCCTGGGCATACTGTCTTATGCCCAGTAACTGCAAGATCCCTATGCCCAACAACGCTATCAACACCATAACTAGTATCGAGATTATCTAACAAGACCTTTAAGCTAACAAGCTGGTTTAAGGTCATATTTCCGGCTCCTGCGCCTTGAAGAGAATTCGCAAGACTATCGCCATGTAAATTACCCATTAACGCAATACCAATTTTATTTGAATTATTTGAAGCTACATGTGCACCTTTAATATCAATTGGCCGCCCCTCGTAAATCGTTCCATCGCCTGCTATTACATAATGATAACCAATATCTGCCGATTGAGGATCAATCATTTCACTTTGTTGTAAAGCTTTCATGGTTTCGTCTTTAGGTCTATCGGTATGATGAATTACAACTGTATTATAATACTCAGCGAGATCACCTTCAATCCTTTCAGCTTTACTTTCTCTGGTTGCTTCCGCACCCCATTTATCTCTAGGAACAATTGTTGGTTTTTCTGTGCTTTTTACTCCTTTTCTTATATTATTTAAAATATCGCGTACTTTAGCATAAATGCTCTGGATCCAAGACGGTTTTGCTGATGGGCTCGGACTTTGTGACGTACTTGGTGGTGCAGTTATCGTATTACCTCCTCCGCCAGAACCTGCTTCAACTTTATACCCCGTCGGGTCGATAAAGTTTACGGAGTTATTCCCGCAATAACTGTAAAGGTTATTTGTCCACTGGTCGCCTCCCGCGGCGTCTTGAGTGAGGAAACGGCCTGTCTTCGGGTTATAATAGCGTGCGTTCATGTAGTAAAGGCCGGAAGACGTATCAGAGATCGACCCTGTGAATTCTATCTCGTTTTTAAACCCGCTGTCGCCCCTGCTCGCTGTGTTGCCGAACGCGTCATACTGGTACCCCGAAGTATACGCCCCGTCCGGGTCGAGTATCGACGTAACGCTGCCGCGTAGGTCGTAGTTGTAGAAATACCATTTATCAGTATACATGCCCTCAAAACGCTTCCCGGCGATAATATCGCCGCCTGTCGATACTATGTTTTCGCTCGTCTTGTTATTGCTCCCGTCGAGTGTTACCAGCACGCTGCTGCCCGTGTAATAATACTTCGTAGCGCTTCCCGTTGTTACTTTCCTCACGCGCTGCCCGTTCCCGTCGTAATAGTAGAAATCGTTCGCGTCGCTTTCTACTTCCTGGTCATAATTATAATACAGCGTTTCAAGGTTTCCAAGCTGTCCCGAGGCGTAATAGCCATAATTTTTTTCGTTTCCTATCTTCCTCGTGCTGCCGGAATACCAATACGTCGTCTCGGTTTCCGTACGGCTCTGTTTGTCATAGGTATAGCCCTGATAATCTTTATAATCCGCTATATCGTCGTCGTGCGCTCCTTTTTTGATAGTCTCGAGCCTGCCGTAGGGGTCGTAATTGTAGGCAAACCCGTCGGTGCCGTCGTTCGTCGTCTTGCGGTTGCCCGTAAGGTCATACGTATATGTGGTCATCTTGTTTGTAGTCGTCAGGTTTCCGTCTATCGTTTCTTCTTTACCCTCCGCCTCAGTCCAAAGGCTCCCAACTATCGGGTAATAGGTGAAGTCTTTGGTTATCTCGGTCAGCGTATCCTTCATAACTCCGTTATCGTCTATCATGTAATGCGAATACAGCTTCTCTCTGGTTATCTGGCCGAGGCCGTTGTAGTCATACGTATACTGCTCTTTCTGGCTGGCGCCGCCATCGAGGTAGGTTATGCTTTCCACCATGCCCGCGGTCTTATAGGTGTAGTCTTTCCGCATATAACCAGAGCCGCCGAGGCCGTTCCTGTATGTCTCGGTATTCTCAAGCCTTCCCGTAGTCGCGTCATAGTTATACTTCTGCGCAATGCTTCCGAGGCTGCTGTCTGTAATATCCTCGTCGAAGTATATCTGATAAGGCCTTCCGTATCCGTCATATACATACCTCTGGGCTGTGTCGGCAGGGCTGCCGTCTACGGCGCCCGTATACTTTATAGCCGCGAGCGCTCCGCTCTTAAGGTAGTTGTATATTATGGCGTTCCCGTCCTGCGTGTACGACTTTATCCTTCCCACTTCGTCGTACGCCCAGCTCTCGTTTATAACATTATACGCTTGATTTGCCGGGTCCATGCTGCGCGAAGCGCTGGTGAGCATATTCCCGTTATCGTCGTATGTATATTGCGAATATTCTTCGGCGTTGTAATTCACACGCTCGAGCAGCCCCCGGTTGTTATATATGTTCTCAAACAGCTGCACTTCGCCCGTGCCGTCATCCGCGTATTTCTTTTGCAGCGATCCGTCAAGGTAATACTCATACCTCGTAGTCAGCGGGCTGCCCGAGGCGTTGCCGAGGTTCTCTTCTTTCACCGTCTGGCCGAGTACGTCAAGGTAAGTCCTGCTCACCCTTCCCTCCGGATCGGTCACCGTATTTACTATATACCCGGGCGAGAGCGTCGTGTTGTCGTACTCGTAGGCTGTAATTGCTGCGCCCTGAGTCTTTTGCAGCAGCCTGTTTATAACGTCGTACTCAAAAGAGACAGTATTATTATCCGCGTCCTTTTGCTCCAGCAGGTTCCCCAAAAGGTCGTATGAATATGTCGTCTTTATATTAAGCCCGTACGGGTCAAGGGAAGTATATACCTTCTGGCCTAGCGCGTTATACCGCGCTATAGCTATCTTCCCCGTGTTGTCAGTTATCTGCTTCGCGTTGCCTATGTTGTCGTATTGGTATGTCGCCGCAGTTCCGCCGCCTATAGACCTCTTCAGCCTTCCCGCCGCGTCATATTCTTTAACGGTCGATATTGTCGCCGGATCTGTCCTGCCGCCGTCGCTCGGGTCGCTGTAAAATCCGCTGGAATATGCGCCGCTTTGCGTCGTCATCACTACCTTGTCCGCCATTACGCCGCCGTAACTGTAAGAATCGTAGGCTATAGAGCTTTCCGCGCCGTCCGCAGCTGTCGTAGTTACAAGCCTGTCCAAGTCGTCGTAATCATAATGAGTCGTAAATCCCCGCGGGTCGGTAGCCGTCTTCACGTTGCCGTTTATGTCGTGAGTGTACGACGTAGTCTTGCCCGCGTTGTCGGTAACGCTTTTCTGGAGGCCGAAATTATCGTAATTGATATTCGTTACCCTTCCCAGCGCGTCCGTTACGGTGTCGGTGTACCCGAAGTCGTCGTATTCGTATTCCGAGGTAGTCCTCAGCTTTACCGCGCCGTCCCATTCTTCGATCCTTTTAACCAGCCCCAGCCTGTCCCCGGCGCTGTCATAACTGTATTTTACCGTCTTTCCCGTCCAGTCCGTTGCGCTTATAAGATATCCGCCCGGTCCCTCATCCCCGTCTATATCCCCGTATACCTGCGTCGTGGCCTTTCCCCTAGCGTCGGTAGAGCTGAGCAGGTTGCCGTGCGTATCGTAATTGAATTGCGTATGCAGCGTCGTCTCATCGTCCCGCTTTACGTAAACGTCGCTCGGCTTATCGCCGTAATCCGGGTCAAGGTAATAGTATTGCGTAAGCGTGCCGCCGCTCCCGGCTACAGATTGGATGTTGTTGTCGCTGTTATACGTATATGTGCTCGTTATTGTCTGTGTCTCATCTGCTGTCCCGTTCCACACCTGATTGTCGTAATACACCGTATGGACAAGGTACCTGCTGTCCGGATAATACGTATAATTTATCTCGAAGCCGTTGGGGTCTGTCTTCTTGGTGATAAGCCCGTTTGCATCGAAATCATATGAAACGCTGGCGCCGGTATACAGCGTTCCCGTGTCGTTGATCATCCTTGTCATAGTCGTCTCGCCCGCAAGATAACCGAACACCGATCTATTTCCCAGTGCATCCTCGATATAATCGACACGTTTGCCTGCTATACCGATATCCTCCGAGTTGTCATAGACTATCTTTGTGTCCTTGTTCCTCGGGTTCCTTATAGTAAACGATTTCTCCGATGTTTCGTCGGTATTTATGTACTCTTCGTCGTAACTTTGCGCTGCCGGCGTTTTCCCGGGGTCTTCCGCGGTAATGGTCGCCGTCTCCAGTTTGTCGGTGGCCAGGTTATAGCTATAATCTACACGGCGCGTTACGGCGTTGGCCCCTCCGTTTTTCTGGGTCCATTCCACCGAGTCGAGCATATCTATCTGGCCGTTTACATAGGTGTAATCTTCGTCTTCCGGCATTCTTCCGTTAGTATTGTAATTAAGCGTTATCATTTCGCCGACTTCATTGGTAACCGTGGTGATATTGCCGCGTTCATCGTAGCCGAAAGTCAGGGCATAACCGTTCTCGTTAGTGAACGAAAGCAGCCTTAAGTTGTTCTTATCGAAATGATAGGTTATGCCGTCTTTGCGGATTATTTTATATTCATCCGGCGAAGCTGCGTCAAGCTCCATGAGCGTGCCGTTGGCGCTCTCATAAACGCCGGGGGCGGTCTCATTGAACCTGTGGAACGTCCCGTCGCCGTCTTTCAGCACGAGCGCTTCGATCACTTCCATCGTGACTAGTTGTGTTTCTTTCATGAGCCTCGTATTGAAAGAATAATCCCACTTGTAACCCATAGCCGTTTTCGTCGTTGAAAAGCTGTTGTATGTCCTGCGCATAACTATCCCGAAGAACGGGCCGGGTATGACCATATCCGTTGAGTTGTATATCACGTTCCCGTTCGCGATGTTTACATATCCCGTGCCGTTACCGGTGCCGAACCCGGCATAACCCCAGTAATTCTGCAGGCCGAGCTTCTTTTCTATTTCTCCCTGGTCAGGTACGAATATCCAAGCCTCATTAGATACTTCGCTCTCCCTGATATGCCCGCCTATGTTTCTTACCGCGGTTACCTTATAATAGGATTCCTGCCCGTAGTTCGTGTTATAATCGCTGTAATAATTCTCCGTTAAGCCATCTTTTATCTTAATAACTCCCGGGCCTCCTATTTCAAAGAATTTTGTCAGGCTTCTGTAAACATTATATGTTACCGAGCCGTCCTGCATATCCGAAGCCGAGCGTTCCCAGCGGAGCTGTATCATATAGTTCGCTTCCGAAAGCGCCGAAAGGTTATCGGGGCTTTGTATAAGCCTTACTGTTTTTACCTCGCCCGCAACTGCCTGTTTTACCCTTAATACCCAGCTGTTCAATTTAGGGCTCGTTGTTTCAGTGCCGGAGAATAAGGCGCGCAGCCTTATCCGGTTGCCGTGAGCTACATCCTGCCAGTTCGCCGGGTCTTCCGCTTCCCTTGCGGTGATATCTTCCCATACCGGCTGGCCGAATTCCGAGTGAGTCGTTATCTGGAAGGTTATATTCGTTCCCGTCGGTATTTCTGTTCCCGCGATAAGGTCTATCTGTACCACATCGGGGCCGGCTTTTCTTAGCGTGCTGTCTATCGACCCGCTCAGGTTTCCGGTCTCCAATTCGATCCAATCGTTCTCTTCATCAAGCTCTACTCCATTTAATGCCGTAAATCCCCTGCTGTCTTTTGTAAAGCTGTTGTTTATCAATACAGAATCTGAATACGGGATAAACGTTGCGTCAAGGCTCCACATATACAATGCCGGCGATCCGGCTCCTTCCGGAACGTTGAATTCCGCCGTAAGATATACCTCCCCCGCTTGCTTATCTACTACCTTTCTTTCCCCGGGATTGATCCATATCCAGTCATTCTCGCCGGTACCGTAGATCAACTTGTACTTTATCTTATAAATATCATCAGACGGATAGCCTGCCGGGTATGACTCTTCTGTACCCAGTATCACCGTGCTTAAAAAGCCGTTGATCTCGACTGCCTGGCTGCTTATGCTCCCTGTCAAACCGTTGGAAGTGTTTACAGTATAGAAACCGCTGCTGTTATACAGCATGTTCGTGCTTGTCACGCTTCCTTCGGTTTCGAAGTTGTCAGAGAGTTTATTCCCGTCATAAGTGTACGTTGAATAATAATCGTTATTTTCCTGGTCTTCTGCGCGAACGTATAAAAACGCCGGGCTCCCCTCGGGGTACACCCATGAATTCGATACTTCGTCGTAAGCCGCGGCATTGTATATAAGGTCACGCTCTTCCTGAGTCTGCGCTGCTGTTTCCTGATTATTTACATACAGGGTGCCGTCTATATTTTCAGGCACTTCAGGCAAAGCGCTGTACTGGGCGTTTACGGTTTCGCTGTCTATCTCGTTATCCCCTGACGCCGGGTTTGTCAATACAAGCCCGGGGCTTACGTATACCGAGTTTTCATCATAGTAGATCCTGTATTCCAATGTATTAGTATTCCCCGCCGTATCGGCAGCTGTCAGTTTTAAAGTATAGTATTCATTATCCTCCATCAAGGCAGTATTCCAGGTGTATTCCTGATTGGTGACCGAAGCTGTGCCGGAAGATATATTTGTGCTTACCCCGTCAAGAACATAGTCCAGCGACCATGAAGTTATATGGTCGTCAGACGCTGTTATGCTTACCTGCGTGCTTGCATTTATTACTCCCTTATCCTGCGGAGATGATATCGCAACTAGCGGGGCAGTTTTATCTTTCTTATAAAAGGCCTCTATGGGGACCTCTGTGCTTGTATTGCCGGCGGAGTCCGAACATCTTAATAGTATTTCATACTCGCCGTCGTCAAGCGTGTCTACAACGCTTAAAGGAACAGTATAAGGGCCGTTTACACTATCCGCCGGCCGCCAGACGCCGTTGATATAATATTCCGTGATATTGACGTTCCCGGCAGGGTTTTCAGTAGTGCCCGTGTCATCGGATACGTCCCACGATATGGTCGGGTTCTGGTTTGTAAATGAAGTAATGTCGATGTTCGTATTGCTTATTACAGGCCTCGAATAGTCGCCTATCGCGACAATACTGCCGGGTACTGTGGAAGAAACATTCCCGTTATTGTCTTCCGCATAGATAGTATAATAATATGAGCTGTTATCAGCCAGCCCGCTGAAAGTATATGTGTATGTATTAGTAGAGGCTGAGTAATATTCGTTATCAGTCGTAGAATACGCGACCGGTATATTCGTATATCCCGTAACCGGTGTTGCGTCCGCATTATACAGGCTCAAAACATACTGTTCAACGCCTGAATTAACGAATCCTTTAGGATTATCTTCTACCTGTGCCCAGGAAGCTGAAAAACTGCCGGTCCCGCTGTTTGCTGTTCCTGAACCGCTGCCAACTACCGGCCCCGGGTCGTCCGGCCCGAGAGTGTCCGTGTCCGTGTATTCGACAACAACGCTGGGCAGATACGACGAATTGGGGTAATTCGCAGACCTGAATCTTCTGTACCTGCTATATTCATCTCTTTCACGTATAAGTATCCCATGGTACTGCCTCGCGCCCGGAGCATCCGGATCGTAATGATACATTATCCACGCCCTGAAAATAGCGGTAAAATACAGGACATTCCAACCGCCTTCAACAACGTTTTTATAACCCGGAGTCGTGCCGTCTCCGTCGCCGTAAGCTATATTTTCATAGAATGCGCTTTCACCCCCGCTGAACACTGTGCTCCATGTAGATTGATATGTGAAGTCCTGCTTAACGTAGCAGATGCCAAGATAGGCTGTCGACGAATAGCCTGAATCTTCGTACGCGCGGTAATACGCGCTTGTTATGCCGGTCGGGTTCAAGTCATAGAATGATTGGGGAATAACTACATTGACTAACCCGCGGCATTTATAAAGGGCGCTGGAGGAATATCCGAGTTTGACCCAATCGTTCCCGCCATAATAATTTTTCGGGTATTTGCTGGACACAAAAGTATCTGATAATCCGAATGAGGCAGACGGGTCAATAACCACAGGATAAACAGTATCGGGATCTTCCATGAATGCTTTATCGACGGTATATTTCAAAACATATTCATCCTTCGACGTGCCTTCAGTCATTTCTGTAGTAATGTTCTCTGTGAAATGCCCTTCATCTTCGCTGTATTCGCCGGCAAAGGAATCCTTCGCAAACAGAGCGGGGATCATCCCCTTAAACTCGCCGGAGTCTTTATCTTTAAATACTATATAGCCGTCGTCCCTTAACTCAGGTATCAATCCTTTAACTCTCATTGTAAATTCAAACGTGTTGATACCGGTATATTTGTTTACGATGATCTCTTCTTTCATACCATTATTGAAAGGTGTGTATCTGTATTGAACATCATCACTTTCATCAATGCTGTATTCAAGGGCATATGTCGATTCCTTTAAACCCGATTTTTGAAGCTCAGAACTCATCTTCTGCTTGCTTTTATATTTTTTATCTGATTTATCTTTGTCAGAAATATTAAGAACAGGCAGTATCTCTAAAGAATACTTCTCATACTCGATTTTAGGGCCTTTTTTATTTACTAATGTATCGGGCAGATATACGTTTACGAAACTCGACTTGTTTTTGTATGCATATCCTTCTTCTTTTAGATTCTTGTCAGATATTGAAACGATGCTGCTGTCGATGTCAACTAATTTTCCGTCTTTATTTTTATATCTTATCGGGCTGGTAAATATATAAAACGTTATTGTTCCGTCCAGATTCTTGTATGCAATTGTATATTCACTGTCGTATTTATCAAGCTTTTCTTTATGCTGATAGTATTTTTCATTATCCTTTGATATGTAGGAAGGTATATCTATATATTTGTTCGCTTTTTTTAAGTTCTCAGTGTCAGGCGATTCCGAAGGCGCAGGTTCTTCTATTGTAACGGGTGCCGGTTCTGAATCTCCCTCAAGCACAATATCATTTTGCCGGGTATCGTTCACAGCAAAAGCCGTGTTCAGAGGAAACGCGCTAATAACCAACGCTATCGATAAAAACAAACTAATGCATTTAATAACCTTTTTATTCATCTTCTTTACCTGAAACTTTCTTTATTCTTTATTTGCGCAATATGTAATAATGTGTTGCATTTTGGTAGTATTTTATATGATAATATTATATATTGTCAATAGATGATTTAATTGAGTATTGTGACTATATGATTACAATTATTAATCGTTCCTGACAAATTAGTGCCGATGATATAATAAAGCCCTGTTCATTCGAGCAGGGCCTGAGTATACCTGTTTTTTTAACTATTTTAAAGCGTTATCTTCAATACGTGCACCTTTCTATCCCGTGGCACAGGGATAGCGCCTGAGCACGGCTTTCCGTCCAGCACGAATTTCGTATTATCCCCGACGCGGAAAGCGCCGCCCCTGCCCTCTACCTCGACAGACAAAGCTGTTCCTTCCCGGTCAAGGTTCAGCCGGTATGTCATATGCTCACAGTTGCACAGTATCGGCGAAAAGCGGAGCATGCCGTCTTCCTGCGCGAACCCGAACGTCTCAAACACCGCCAGCGTGAGCCATGTTGCAGTTCCCGAAAGTATCGGCCCTATGTTCTCGCCGGTCTCGCAGTTGTTGTATTGAGTGCAGAACCTCGGGTTTCCCTTCGTCTCAAACGGCGTTTTCAGCGTGCGGTACGGCAGGGTCTTCTCCATCATGCCGAGCGCGAGATCGGAGAGCCTTTTTGCGAGCGAAACATCTTTTACGGCCTTTGCGGCTTTTAGCGAAGCGACGACGGCCATCATGGCCGCGTGCTTGAAAACGCCTCCGTTTTCGCGGTCACCGTAGAAATATAGCGCCGTCGGCGTGTCTGTTCCGAGCGACTCGTAGCGTATCGGAGTGCATAGCTTTAAACCCGCAGGCGTATTAAGATACTTTTCCACCCGGTCCAGCATAGTTGTTATCTGCTCCTCATCAGCTATTCCCGCGAGTATCGCCCAGTTGAAAGAATTCAGGAAATAGCTGCCGTCGATGCCGGGGTCGGCGGAAAGCCCGTCCTTTCCCGCACCGAGGTACTTATACCCGCCTTTTCTTCCGTCGTTAATCAGCGTCCGCGCGAAGAAGTCGCCCTTCCATGCGTTATCCTGCATGCTCTGCGCGACCCGCTTTGCCATTTCCGCCGCCTTCCTGCCGTCTTCAGCCTTTCCGGCGCGCAGGGACATCTCCGCCGCCTGGTCGGCCGCTATCTTTAAGAGGCAGGCGTTCATGCAGCTTTCGGTAAGCATATTGCGAAGCGGCGCTCCCCACTCTTCGCCGTATTCTTTCAGCTGTTTTCTGTATAGTTCTTCTTTCTGCGGCCCCTTCATGCAGTCCTTGTCAAGGCGCAGCGTATCGTTCCAGTCTGCCCTGTCGAGAAGCGGAAGCCCGTGAGCGCCTACCGAAATGCACCCGCTGTAGCACAGTACAGCCATCAGCGTATCCCAGAGCGGCCGCTTTCCGTTCCCGTCGGCCACGGCGATCTCTTCGTTAAGAAAACCGTAATCGCCGGTCAGCGACACATAACGGTAAACCGCCGGTATCAGCCAGAGCTGGTCGTCGGAACACTCGCCCGGTTCCTTACCCGCTTTGGTGAAGTTGTGGTTCGCGTATCCCGCGCGGAAGACGTGTTTAGCCCACGTCGATATCAGCTCTTTTACGAGGCCTGATTTTCCCGCCGAAACAAGGTAATACATAGACGCGTAAATATCTTGTATCTCCCTGAAGCCTATCTCGCGGTAAGCCTTCTGTGTCCAGGCAAACGAGCGGGAAACGAACGTCTGGTAATATACCTGGAATGGAAGCGTTTTCCCGACGTATGTGTCGAATTCGGCGTCGCCGGTCTTCGGGACAAGATAGGAACTAAACTTTTCCTGAGTATCGAGTATGCGTTCAAGCGTGTGTTCCGCGGCGGAAGGATCGGAGTAACGCCTGACAAGCGCGTGAAGAGAAGCGTCGATGTGTCCGCTCACATCGCTGTCTTCCTCTGTTACCGACATGCCCGCGAAGCTGTCGATGCACCGTTTTTCACCTGCGCGGAGTTTGAACGATTTGCCCATGGCGAAGAACGGCGGCATTTTGCGTTCCATGCGCGAAGGAAGCCTGCCCAGCATTGCCGGGCAAGCGAGCGTCCGTCCTCCGAGGAACGACGGCAGGTTCATGGTAAAATCGTCCATAGTTTCGCCGTTTGACAGCAGGAGCGCAAAACGCTTCATGTGCTTTTCCTCTTCCGGCTTGGCGTGGAGAGCAACAGCTACGGGGCTCCCAGAATCGAATACAACCTCGCTCTCCTGAACGATATTGGCATACACAACGTCGGTCGAAGTCGTACCCGGCTGGGCTATACCGAACATTCCGGTGGCTATTATACGGAGATCGCGGTCTTTGCCCGAAAGGTTCTCTATCGCGATACGCTGCAGTTCCACCGCTTCCGGCATCCCTTCTTCCTGCGGCAGTATAAATATGGTGCGCTCGATCTTAAGGCCGCATTCCGTCTCATAAGTGATAACGCTGTGATTCCTGCTGTGGCGGCAGTATGCGGAACGGACGTTATTTTCAACGTCATGGGAATAGAATATCTGCCTGCCGTTTTCGACAAGGTAGAATTGCCGGTTAGCAGGTTCGCCGTTTTCTTCAGGCGAAAGAGTGTATCGCGTGGCGAGCACCTGAACGGCGCCGCCCGCCCTGAAAGACCCCGAGCCGAACGCGTCTAATGCGCTTTTCGGCGTTGTAAGCAGCGGGTATTCATAACCCGCGCGGTCGCCTATCAGCAGGTTCACCGCGTAATGCGTACCGACCGGGAATGATTTTAAATCTATGATATGATCGCCGTTTTCGTTTAAATACCCGCGGCTCTTCACCATGCGCTCAAGTAACGCCGCAAGCGCGTCTTTTACATTGCCTGCGAGCGGACGCTCGCCGTCTTTTAAAAACAGCCTTACTGAGCCGCCTTCAAATGAAAACAGCAGGTCTCCAATAGCCGGGTCTTCAAGCAGCGGCGCAACGGCTGGCTCGCACATTATTTTCTCGCATACAGGCATAAAAAACGGAAGCCCCGCCGCTCCTACTGCAAAACGCCTTGAGGCGTCTTTCCATTCCGCGTCCGTTTTTCCCGTAAAACACGACTCCGCGAAACGTTCCTTCAAAGCGTCCGCAGGCGCTGCTGACGCGGTCCTCGCTCTTTCGAATTCATAATGCATAGATTTCTCCTTCATGGTTAGTAATTTTCTTCAGTTTGTTACGGTTCTCATCAGTCATTTTCTATCTGCTTTACTGAGCTGCCCCTCCGGAGCTCGCCTTTTACCGTTATCTGTTCGTCACCGTAAACTCCCGGCTGCTCTATCCTTTTAATAAGGTTTGCTACGGCCGCATTTCCTATCGCGCCGACATCCTGCCGGTAAGTCGTAAGCTGCGGGCGCAGCAGCGTCGAGAGGTATATCCCGTCGTACCCGACAGCGCTGATATCATCCGGGACCGATAACCCGCGTTTTTCGATCTCGCTAAGTCCCCCGAGGTATGAATAATCGTCCGGGTAAAGTATGCAGGTGGGCGGAGTCGGAAGGGAAAGAAGTTTTCCCGTGGCAAGGCTGCTTTCTTCAGGGTTATGATACTTGCCTTCTATTACATATTCTTCGGGCGTCTTTATCCCCATTTCCATGCAGCCTTTATAAAACCCCTCGATGCGCTTCTGCGTTACTGTCCTGCCCTTTTCCCCATGAATAAAAGCGATCTTTCTGTGGCCCATGCCGGCGGCGAAGCGAATTATTTCGGTCATGCCCTGTACGTTCTCCGACATAATGGAAACGCACCCCGGAAAAACGTGGTCAATAACGACGACTGGAATGCCGCTCGCGGCGAGGTTGGCTACGTCAGGGTCTTCGAATTGCGCCTGCGCTATCACGACGCCGTCGAAGTTGCGGTAGGCCGCGTGATGATAAAAGCTTATCTTTGAATTTCCTATCTGGTTGCTGATAAAGGTTATATCGTATCCGTAATCCTTGGCGGCGTCCCGTATGCTGTCTAAAATGGACGCGAAGTATTCGTGGTTGATGTGGTCTGCAAATAAAACGCCTAAATTGTACGAGCGGTTGGTTTTAAGAGACCGTGCCGCGGCGTTCGGGTGATATCCCAGATCGTGCGCTACCTGCTTTATTCGCTGCGCCGTATCCGGATTGACGTCCCACTGGCCGTTTAAGGCCTTCGACACGGTAGAAACCGATACCCCGCAGATTGCTGATAATTGCTTAAGCGTTACCAAATGGCGCCCCATTCTTCGAAACCGTTTTCGATAGTTGCTTTATGTATAAGATAATAAATCCATATATATGTAATTGTCAACAATGAAAAAGTAAGAATTAATGTATTTTATAAGAGAATATTTTACCGATATCGTTTTCGAATATGCTTATATGAAACCTTAAATTTAACGTCCATAGTGCAGCCCAAAATATGAACACGCGGGAGGAGCAGGAGTATCACCGGTATCCACGCCTTGAAAAAATATACTAATTGTGAAATAATATTAAATGATATTTGGTAAATCCATACTTGCGAGGCAGTTAAAATACCGGGAATACAGGAGGATACCCCATGAATGAATATGATGTAATAAGAATGGCTGAAAGCCGGGATGTCGAAGGGTTGATAAAAGCGCTTAAAGATAAAAAAGCTGATGTACGCGAAGAGGCCGTGGAATTATTGGGGCAGCTTGGCGACCCGCGTTCAGTCATGCCGCTTATAAGCGCACTTGAAGACAGAGACGAGGATGTGCGTGAAGAGGCTGCCGAGGCATTGGCGCGGCTTGGCGACCCGCGCGCGGCAGAAGCGCTGATAAAGGCTCTTGCGGATGAAGAAGATGATGTTCGCGAGGCCGCGGCCGAGGCGTTGGGGCAGCTGGGTGACCCCCGCGCAGCCGAAGCGCTGATAACTGCTCTTGCTGATGAGGATGACGATGTGCGCGAAGCCGCCGCCGAGGCGTTGGGGCAGCTGGGTGACCCGCTTGCGTCCGAACAGTTGGTAACTGCTCTTGCGGATGAGGATGATGATGTACGTGAAGCCGCTGCCGAGGCGCTGTGGCTGTTGAACAGCCCGCTTGCGGCCGAACCGCTTATAATGGTGCTTTCCGATATCGATAAGCACGGGTATACGCGAGCTGCGGCGGCAAAGCTGCTGGGTGGATCCAAAGACCCCCGCGCGGTCGAACCTTTAATAAGGGCACTCGAAGACGATTTGAAGTCGGTTCAAAAAGCGGCTGCGGAAGCATTAGGGCAAATTAGCATCCCGCGCGCAGCCGAAGCGCTTAAAGAGTATGATGCAAAATCAAAATAGGGCGGCTCTCCCCCGTCGGCAGTTTCCGCTTAAACCTGCACGCCAGCGTCTGTGTTTTTCTCATATCGTATGTACTCAAGGCTGCCGTTTTGCTCTATAGTGCTTTTTATAAAATCATACGTCTTGCCGTGAAGGAATTTCTTTGCTTCCGGCACAGACATGCCGGAGCCTGCAGTTATAGGTTCGCTTAAATTCACTGTGCGGGCGGGCGTTTTCATGAACGAGAGAAGCCCTCTCCTTTTGTGGAATGTCGTCGCCATCGCGATTATCGGCGCATGCAGTTTTGCGGGGTATGTGAACGACGTCGGCGGGAAAGGCCGCAGGCCGTTATAGTACGGCCAGGTCGTAGCCTCGGGGTAGACCGCTATGCAGCCGCCTTCACCGCATCTTTTCTCCACGGTCTCGATGAACCTGCCGAGCTGCTTAATCCCGGAAGGTATAGGTATAGTGCCCAGCATCAGCACGATGTTTTTTATTCCCTTTATAGAGATCGCGTCCCGGTTCGCTATCATAAAAGTCCTTTTCGGTGCCGTTACTATATAAGGGAGAAGGGCGTCGCTCCAATGCGTGTGGTTCCCGTAAATAAAGAAACCGCCTTTCATCTTACGAATTGCTTTCCGGTTTACTATCTTCGTACCGTTTATTATCCTGATGCAAACCCACGAGAACGGTACGCCGAAAATGTAATAGAGCAAAAACGCGGCGGCTTTCCATGCCGGGTTATTATTGACATACTTGAAATCCGCGCCTATTTCCTTTGTTTTGATATCGTTCCCGGCGAAATCGTCCGTTACATCGTTATAATAGATCACCTTTTTTTCAGGCTCTTTCATAAGGAAACTTGACCTCTTATAAATTAAAAAATAATTACAGCAGTTTGCATTCCGTCAGGTATGGTTTTTGGATATTGCCTGATATTACTGTAATTATTTTTATCGAATTTGTCAAACATAAAGCCTGAATTATGCTTATGAGAGCGCGCCTTTCAGTTCCTTTATAAACGCTGAAAAATCCCGCAGCAGATCTTCAGGCGTGCTGTTCGCGATAAGCTTTACTATGGCTGTCCCGACAATGATGCCTTCCGCATAGTCTTTGAGCATTACCGCCTGTGAAGGAGTGGATATCCCGAATCCCAACACTTTAGGTAATCCGGAGCGGCTGCCGGTCTCCTTCATAAAAGTTTTAAAATCAGTCTCAAAGCTGCTTCTTACCCCTGTCACGCCCGAAGAGGTGACGCAATAAATAAAGCCGCCCGAATCCGCCGTTATTATGCCTGTCCTCTGCCCCGACGCAGGCGTTACCATAGGTATTATATCAACTGGGAAACTGTCAATTAAGCTTTTATAATGTATCCTCTCTTCATACGGCAGGTCGGGGATAACCAGCCCGTCGACTCCCGCTTCGGCGCAGTCCGATAAAAACTTCCCGATAACGTATTGCATAATGCAGTTGAAATAAAGGAGGAACAATATAGGTATCTGCGTCGCTTTCCTTATATCCTTTACCAGCGCGAATATATCTTTTATCTTTATCCCGTTCTTCAGCGCCCGCGCGCTTGCGGCCTGGTTGACAGGCCCGTCCGCGAGCGGGTCGGAATACGGTATGCCGAGTTCTATTATATCCGCTCCCGATTTTTCCGCTGCCATCACAAGATCGTATGTCGTTTTAATATCAGGGTCTCCCGCGAAGAAAAAGGGAATGAGCGCTTTTTCGCCTTTTCTTTTAAGCAGTTCGAACTTTTCGCCTATTCTTGTCATTACACATCCACCCCCATACGCTTTGCTACTATCTGCACGTCTTTGTCGCCGCGCCCCGATATGTTGACTATTATTATGTCGTCTTTGCCTGTCTTCGGGACCATCTTTATAGCGTACGCGGCGGCGTGCGCGCTCTCCAGAGCCGGTATTATGCCTTCGGTCCGCGAAAGGAACCGGAACGCCTCCACCGCCTCATCATCCGTAACTGTCTCGTAAGCCGCCCTTCCGCTGTCGTGAAGATAAGCGTGCTCCGGGCCGATGCCCGGGTAATCGAGCCCGGCTGAGATCGAATGCACCGGCATTATCTGGCCGTCGTCATCCTGAAGGAAATACGAAAGCATGCCATGCAGCACGCCCGGTTTCCCTTTTGTTATCGCCGCGGCGTGCATCGGCGTATCGATACCGAGGCCCGCGGCTTCTACTCCCGTCATCTTTACTCCTTTATCGCCGGTGAACGGATAAAACAGCCCCATCGCGTTGCTGCCACCGCCCACGCAGGCTATTAGGTGGTCGGGTAGCCTTCCTTCCTTTTCGAGTATCTGCTTCTTTGCTTCTTTTCCTATAACGCTTTGAAAGTCCCTTACCATCATAGGGTAAGGGTGCGGCCCTACGACCGAACCTATAACATAGTACGTGTCCTTATAGCTTGCCGCCCAGTCGCGTATCGCTTCGCTGGTCGCGTCCTTGAGCGTAGCCGTGCTGGTCTCCACCGGGTATACCTGTGCTCCCAGAAGCTGCATGCGGAATACGTTGAGTTTCTGCCTCTCCACGTCTTCCCGGCCCATATAGACCTCGCATTTCATGCCGAAAAGCGCGGCTATAGTCGCTGTGGCTACCCCGTGCTGGCCTGCGCCCGTTTCAGCGATTATCCTTGTTTTTTTCATCCTTCTGGCAAGCAGCATCTGGCCTATCACGTTGTTGAGCTTATGCGAGCCGGTGTGGTTCAGATCTTCGCGCTTAAGGTATACTTTCCCTCCGCCCAGTTCTTTTGTCATCTTTTCCGCGAAGTAAAGCGGAGTTTCCCTGCCCGCGTACTCCTTCAGGTAATAATCCTTTTCCTTTTGAAATGCCTCGTCTTCCGCTGACGAAAGATATTGCGCTTCAAGCTCCTTTATCGACGGCATAAGTGTTTCAGGCACAAACATACCGCCGTAATCCCCGAAATAGCCCTCTTTATTCATAGCCCATTTGCCCCCCTTACGTTTTCTATAAACCGCTTCACCTTGTTAAAATCTTTCTTTCCATCTGTCTCCACCCCGCTGCTCACGTCTGCCGCAAATGGGCGTACAAACCGCACTGCCTCCGCCGCGTTTTCGGGTGACAGCCCTCCCGCAAGTATCATCCTTTGTTTGTCTTTAAACAACCGCAGCATTCCCCAGCTGAATGACTTCCCCGACCCGCCGTACGTGTTTTCGTCATACGCGTCGAACAGTATCCTGTCAGTATCATAGCTTTCCGCAAGAGCTATGCTTGCGGCATTTTTGACCCTTACGGCTTTCCAGACTTCGCAGCCGCTGTAAGCGCAATCTTCGGGCGGCTCATTGCCGTGCAGCTGCAGCACGTCTAATCCGCACTGCTTACGCGCTTCTTCAATAAAGCTCCTGTCCTGATCGACGAATACCCCGACTTTTTTGATACTGCTGTCCAGCGCGGCACACAATTTACGTGCTTTGCTTATATCCACCTGCCTTTTACCGGGGCAGAACACAAACCCGGCATAGTCAGGCAGCAGCGCGTTTACGATCTCTATGTCTTCTTCGCTGCGAAGGCCGCAGATCTTAACCTTTGCCATAGCACCCGCCTTTCAGTTCCTTCATCTTGCCGCTTATCGATTCTGCCCTCATCAGGCTTTCGCCTATAAGCGCCGCGTCAACGCCAAGGTACTTTAAATATTCCATATCGGCCGGCGTGTGTATACCGCTTTCACTTACCACTGTAATACCAAACGGTATATCGCTTATAAGCTTTTCTGTCGTTTCTATATTGGTTTCGAATGTCTTCAGATCCCTGTTGTTTATTCCGATGATATCAGCGCCCGAATCGAGGGCCTTTTTCAGCTCATCAGCATCGTGCGCCTCGACGAGCGCGTCCATGCCGAGGCTGGCCGCGACGAGACGAAACGCTTTTAGTTCCTGCACGGTAAGGATAGCCGCTATGAGCAGTATCGCGTCGGCGCCAAGATACGCCGACTGCCATACCTGCCATTGGTCGAAGATGAAATCCTTTCTCAGCACAGGTATGCTTACATGGCTTTTCACCTGCGATAGATATTCGCTTCTTCCCATAAAAAAGTCCTGCTCTGTAAGCACGGATATCGCGGCCGCGCCGCATTTCTCATATTCGCGCGCTATTTCCAGCGGGTCAAAATCGCTTTTGATGATCCCCTTTGAAGGCGAAGCCTTTTTTATCTCCGCGATTATAGATATCCCGTCTTTCCCGCCCCTCGTCAACGCGGTTTTAAAATCCCTTATGTTGCCCCGTTTGCTTTCAGCCGCCGGCCGCAGAATATCCAAAGGAAGCGTTTCTTTTTCTTCTTCGAGCCTTTGCTTTCTTTTTTCTATTATCTTATCAAGTATCATCAGCTTGCCTTCGCGTTTCTTGTGAAGTCTACGAGCTGCCGGAGTTTCTTATACGCTTTGCCGCTGTCTATGGCTTCAGCCGCTTTCTCTATACCTTCGGCAATAGTTCCCGCGCCCCCGCCGATATATATTGCCGCGCCTGCGTTGATTAGCAGTATATCCCTTTTAGCTCCTTTTTCTCCTTTTAAGAGCGCCGTAATGATCTGCGCGTTCTGCTCAGCCCCTTCGCCTTTTATATCTGCGCCTCCTGCTTTAGAAAAACCGTATTCTTCAGGGTCGATCGAGTACGTATTTATTTCCCCGTCTTTAAGCTCCGAAACAGTGGTTGGCGCGCATACCGATATCTCGTCAAGCCCGTCCCTGCTGTATACCACCATCGCGCGTTTCACCCCTAAGTTTCCGAGTACTTTTGCGACCGGCTCCGTCAGCTCTTCACTGTATACGCCCATAAGCTGCCCGCCCGCCCCGGCGGGGTTGGTCAGCGGCCCCAGCATGTTGAACACCGTACGCACCCCGAGCTCTCTCCTCGGGCCTATGGCATGCTTCATCGCGCCGTGAAATACCGGCGCGAACATGAAACCCAAACCTATTTCCTCTATACAGCGTGAAACGTCATTTGGCCCCAAATCGATAGCCACTCCCAGCTTTTCGAGCACGTCGGCGCTGCCGCTGCTGCTGCTTACGCTGCGGTTGCCGTGCTTTGCGACCGGGACTCCCGCAGCGCTTGCGACTATGGCCGCCGCCGTGGAGATGTTGAACGTATGCGCTCCGTCTCCGCCGGTGCCGCAGGTATCCGTCAAAAACGGCACGTCGGGCGATATCGTCTGCGCGTTTTCGCGCATCGACTGGGCAAACCCGGTTATCTCATCCACCGTTTCGCCCTTCATGCGCATAGCGGTGAGAAACCCCCCTATCTGCGCGGGCGTCGCTTTCCCGCCCATTATTTCGTTCATTGCTTCCCTTGCCTGTTCCCTTGTCAGATCCTGCCTGTCTAATATCTTCGATATAGTCTCTTTAAACATGTTGGCCCCTCCTTTTGATATGGCTAAAAAGTTGCGCAGTATTTTCCTGCCTTCCTGTGTAAGTATCGATTCGGGATGGATCTGCAGGCCGTATATGGGCAGCTCCCTGTGCTCTATCGCCATTATTTCTCCGGATTCTGAGGATGCAGTTATCTTCAGTTCACGGGGAAGCGAATCTTTATCGACCATAAGGGAATGATACCTTCCCCCGCTGATAACTGGCGGGAGCCCCTCAAATATAGCCGACTTCTCGAGACGCACATCTGAGGCTTTCCCGTGCATCAGTTCCGGAGCTTTAACTATTTTGGCGCCGAAAGCGCACCCTATAGCCTGATGGCCGAGGCATACTCCCAGTATCGGCGCCTTATCTTTAAGCTTTTGTATCGCCTCGACAGAAACGCCGGCCTGCTGCGGATACCCCGGCCCCGGCGATATTATCAGGTGGCTGTACGGTATCCTGCTTAGCTCTTCCACGGTTATTTTATCGTTGCGGTATACCCTGATGTCCGGGTTTATCTCCCCGATATACTGGTACAGGTTATACGTAAAAGAATCGTAATTGTCTATTATCACTATCATTTGATCTCACCCGCCTTTTCGATCGCTGAAAACAACGCCTGCCCTTTGTTGAGAGTTTCCAGAAACTCCTTTTCCGGAACGGAATCTGCCACTATGCCCGCCCCGGCCTGTATATACGCCATTCCTTTACGGTAGATGATGGTGCGTATCGTGATACACATATCCAGATTCCCGTCGAATCCTATGTACCCTACGCAGCCGCCGTAGCAGCCACGTTTTACCGGCTCCAGCTCGTCTATTATCTGCATCGCGCGCACTTTTGGCGCGCCCGAAAGTGTTCCCGCGGGCAGCACAGCCTGCAGCGCGTCGAAACAGTCTTTCCCATCCCCAAGCTCTCCCGCAACATTCGTGACTATATGCATTACATGCGAAAATTTTTCGATATGCATTGGGTTTATTACCCTCACGCTGCCGAACTTCGATACTTTGCCTATGTCGTTCCGGGCAAGGTCTACAAGCATAGTGTGCTCCGCAATTTCCTTCTCGTCCTCCAGCAGCTCCTTTGCAAGCCGCTTATCCTCCGTTTCATCCGCTCCCCGCCTGCTCGTTCCGGCTATCGGGCAGGTCTCGACAACATTATCTTCGACCCGCACCATAAGCTCGGGCGAGGAACCGACTATAACAGCGTCCTCGAATTTCAGATAATACAGATACGGCGAAGGGTTGATGGTCCGCAGTACTCTGTAAACGCTCAGCGGATCGGTATCCGTTTTTATGGAAAACCTCTGAGACGGAAGCACCTGGAATACATCGCCGTCGGCTATGTATTCCTTCGCCTTTATAACGGCAGCCATATAGCCTTCGCGCGTAAATGTGCTTTCCATTTTCAGTTCCTCGGGGATCCGGGGTATTTTTTCCGTTTTCTGCTCAAATGGAATCTTTAGCTCTTCGCAGGCCTTTTTGATCCTTTCTTCCGCCAAACGGTACGAATCGCGTGCTTTATCGAAATCGCTGTTGCCTCTTACATTAACGGTGATCATTACCCGCTGCTTTAAGTGGTCGTAGGTTATTATCTCGTCATAAAATCCGAGATAACTATCGGGCATCCCGATATCGTCCTTCGGGACATCCGGAAGATGCTCTATCTGGCGGACCATATCGTAGCCGATGTAACCTACTGCGCCGCCGCAAAACCTCGGCATGCCTTTTAAATGGATACCGCTGTATTCGCACTTAAGCCTTTTCAGCTCTTCAAACGGGTTTCCTTCCTTTTCTGTTTTGCGGCCTTTTTCTATGACGGTAATACTGCTGCCGCTGCTTTTGAATATCATAAAAGGACGGCGCCCGATATACGAATACCTCGCCCATCTTTCTCCGCCCTCTACGCTTTCCAGCAGAAAACTGTTCTCTTCCCGCGCGAAGCGCATAAAAAGCCCTATAGGCGTCTCGGTGTCCATGTTTAATTCTTCTGATACCGGGACCATAAGAGCTGACTCTGACATCTTGAAGAATGTATCAAAATCCGGGTACATAATTAAAAAACCTCTCCCTCATGAAAAGAAGAGGCTCAACCTGCAAATACATAAATGAAACAACTGCGTCAAATGACCGGGTGACGCTGCATCTGAACTATTCTCTTCTCTTCTCTTCTAAACTCGTCTAATCTAATCTATTACAAAACGCTTGTTTTGTTGAAAGTTATATTATCATACTAATATGGTGATGTAAATAGAAATTCTATATATTTTTTACATTAGCCGTCTTTTTTAGGATTCGTTCGGGTGTGAATTCATTATTCTTCAAGATTGCGTATATAATACACCGCAAGCTGCGTCCTGTCCCTTAAGGCCAGCTTATCGAGCAATGCCGACGTAATGTTCCGTAATGTGCCCTCGCTTATGAAAAGCGAAGCGGCTATCTCTTTGTTCGACTGCCCGTCCGCAATAAGTTTCATTATCTCAAGTTCCCGCTCCGTAATGCCGGTTCCCGTTGACGTCGCCTTGCGTTCTTCCGGTATCATGCCGGAAAGGGCGGCTGTGATCTCTTTTTCGTATACGACGTTGCCTTTGTATACCGTACGTATGCTTTCTATTATGTTTTCCGACGAACTGGTTTTCAGTATATAGCCGTCGGCGCCGTATTTAACAGCGCTGCGGATGTATTCGGTATCCTTAAAAGTAGTAAGCAATACTACTTTTATTTCTTTAAACTGCTGTTTAATCTGCTGCACGGCCTGTACGCCGTCCATCACGGGCATGCGTATATCCATGAGCACAACGTCCGGCCTTGAGGCCGCGCAGAGCTTTACCGCTTCCTGCCCGTTTGCGGCAGCTCCTGTGACTTCGAAATCTTCTACGGTCTCGAGTATCAGCTTCAGCCCTTCGCGTATCAATACGTCGTCATCCGCGATCAATATCTTCATGGCTCTCACCTCCGTCATTTTCGTCTCTATGTTCCGGCAGATTGCAGACTATCAAAAAACCGTCGCTGCCGTCTATCGATATCGTCCCTCCCGTGTTCTTCACCCTGTCCCTCATACCTAAAAGCCCCAGGCTATCGTGTATCTCACCGCAGCCGACGCCGTTGTCCTTATAGTAAAAGCGTATATTATTGCGCCTTATATCTATCTTAATAATTATATGCGTGGCGCGGGAATGCCGGGAAGAATTCGTAAGCGCTTCGGTAATATTGGCTTCAAGTATCCTCATATTTGTAGCTGAAACATTGCTGAAATCGCCACTGTACGAAAACTCGACGGGGCAGAAACGAAAATCTGTAATGATTTTTTCTATGGCTTCCACTCCCGTCTTGATATCCGTTTTTAAATTATACACTGTACTCCTTGTCATCTCCATCGTTTCGGATAGCTTCTGTATGCAGGTCGAAAGTATTTCATCGGTCTTGTCCGCGTCCCGCCGGTATATCCTCTTTGCCGCTTCCAGCTGTATCAGCACTCCGGCAATGCCGTGGCCTATGCTGTCATGAAGTTCGTGCGCTATCCTGTTGCGCTCCCTTGCTTCCGTCAAGCGCTCTATTTCTTTTCGGGATCTTATAAGTTCGTTCTGCGCCATCTCGAGGTTGTACCTTAATCGCCTCTCGTCATCCAATACCCTAAGGCCTGCCTGTTCGCTGCGCTCCTTCGTACCGGTAATAAATCCTAAAAACGCCGACATGAGCAGCGGCAGTATCAGCGGATATACGCCCCCGGCCGCGCTTATATAAGCGGCCGCGGTGAAAGCCGAAGCAGCCAGCAGGTACTTCCGGCCATACATGAAATCCACTAACGGTATTGCGGCGAGCAATACATAAGGCGCCCAGAACTGCGCGAGTATCGAAGCGGCAATGAAGTATGCTATAGAAGCAAATAACCTGTCAAGATATTTTTGCTTTACGATAAAAAAGCACAGGGCGCCCAGTATCGATGCCATGCCTGCGAAATCGATAGTTTGTCCTATTACCTGCAGAAATGCCAGCCAGGCTATTATGAGCAGACCGAAAATATATTTCATACCCCACCTGTATTTCACCCAAGCGTAAGATCGATAACCGATAATGCAATCCGGCGATCCAGTTCCCCTCAATACGCAAACGGGCGGAACCGCGTCCGCCCGTAATTACTTAGTTTCAGCATTAAATTCGGGCTTTGATTACCCTGATTTTACGCTTTTTATTTCGATATTTCAACCTTCCTGGCAAGCCCCGCCGCTAAGAAGACGCCCGCAAACAAAAGCAATACCAACAGCTCTATCAATATACCGCCAAGTCCGGCGCCTTCGTATAATACTTTGCTTACAGCCTGCATCACCCATGAAGTCGGCATGAACTTGGCTATCTTGATCATCAGGTCAGGCATAAAGTTCACATCCCAGTAGCATCCGCCGAGCATCACGAGCGGCGTCGTTATAAACATTATCGACAGATATGCCATTAAAGGCTTTTTAAACAGCGTGATGAGCCACATGCCGAGCGAGACGCACACCAGAGCGAAAACCGCATACAGCACGAATATTGCCGCGGGTGCAACAAAATCCATTCCGAAGGCCAACATAAGCACGGCAAACGATATAGCTACCTGAAGTATGCCGATTGCAAGGAAGGCCAGCAGGTTTTCCGTATAATACCTTTTCAGCGATACCGGGGCAAAGAACGTCCTGTAGTATACGCCCGAGCTTCTGTCCTCTAAAATAATCCCCGCGGTTATGATTGACATATAGAGCATGAACTGCACGAGGAAACCGAGACTGCCGTATGCCCATACTGATTTTAACGAATCGTCGGCGGGCGGAGACATGACCGACAGCGTATCCTGCTCGTAAGAACCGAGCGCCTTGGCAAACGCTTCCCTGTCGTTCCCGAGCGATCCGGCAAGAGACCTCATATCGGAAACGAAGCCGTCTATACACGCACTGGCGTAGTAGACCCCTTCGGCCTCAAGTATATAAAACTCCTCGACGGACGTGTCTTTGCCGCTTATAACGGCGTCCTCGAACCCTTTAGGTATAATAATGGCTTCGTCAGCCTGATAAGAGAGTATTTTATCGTCTATCTTATCCTCGTCCGAGAGCTCCACTTTCATTTGTCCGGCCATCGTTTTCAGCTTTCCGGCCAGGGCCTGTGAAAGCTCGGTATTGTCGTTATCGACCAAAAGGACCGAAAGTGTGCTCATAGACGTTGACATGAATATCGCCGTAAACAGCACCGGGCAGAGGAAGATTATCGCCATTTTCAATTTGCTTGAAAAAATTCTCTTCATCACGTGATTAAATATTGTCATAACGAGCCCTCCTTGTCAGCACGATTATTGCAAGGCATATTGCGGCGGCAAACGCCGCAAGCATCAGCGCCGACCGTATCATCACCACGTCCGGGTACCCGTAGATCGTTCCGAACAGCAGTTCCTTCGCGTAATAGTTTGGAGTGATAAATCCCAATGCTATCGCGCTGCTTCTCGGGCTTACCGAACCCGAAACGGTACCGAAAAAGAACATCAAAACGAATATCATCATCGTAGACGTGGACATTTTTTTAAATATCCTTCCGCAGATCACGCCTAAACCGACGGCTACAAAGCTGAATGCCGCCAAGCTCAAAGACATCACGGGCGCGTTGCCGCCCCAGTCTACGCCGTAAACGAACTTTGTAAAGAGTATCGTGGCGGTACTGGCAATGAGCAGGTAAGCCGTGCTTCCGATGATGCGTCCGAAGAGCAGCGTCCACGGCTTCATCGGCAGCGCATGGTTGCGTATATGGATATCGGAACCGTAATTCCTCGCGGTGATATGCGCCCCGAATATCCCTCCTATCACCAGCGCCTGCAGCAGCACAAGCACAGCGTAATAGTCTACGAGACGCGGGAAAGCGCCTCCCTTTGTGCGGTCAACGCGCACCGTCGCATCCACGCGTTCGAGGCTAAGAGGCGCGCCGCCGGCCTTCATCGACGCTATATTCGCGTTGAACGTTGAAGCGAAAGAGCTTACCAGCGCGCTTAATAACTCAGCGTCATTGCCGCCTTCAAGCACTATCTTTCCGCTTTCTCCCTGCAGCACGCTTTCCGAAAGCCCTTCCGGTAAATAGATAAGAGCCGTACACTTACCGTCAGCCACCGCCTGCCTGCCCTCGTCAATACCGGCGTATGGCTTTACCTCTACTCTATCCTTTATCTCCCGGGCGCTGATGAATTGATCGAACGCTTTGCCGACGGCCCCGCTGTCGCTGTTGACATAAGCCGCCTCTATGACCTCACCGTCGTATTCTTTGAAGAAGCTCTGCACTGAAGTCCCTACAAGATAAGATATAACTATAGGGAAAACCACTATAAACGCAAGCATCTTTATATCCCTGATATTTTTCAGGAACTCATACCATGCCGCAATCCAAAATTTCATATGTTATCCTCCTAATCCCTCAGCTTCTTGCCGGTCAGAGCGAGGAAAACATCCTCGAGCGTTGCTTCCTGCATGTTTACCCTGCTAACATTTCCCCCGTTGTCGGCAACAGCAGAGAGTATCCTGGAAATGCTGCACGTACGGTCGAGGACAACTGTCATCGTATTGCCTTCAAGCGAACATTCTTTTACGCCGTGTATTGCCTTTACAGCCTGCGTTATAGTGAATCCCGCGTTATCCAATTCTATCTCGGCGACCTGATCTTCCTTCACATATTCCGCGAGCGTCTCTTTAGTCCCTTCCGCTATGAGCCTGCCGTTATCCATTATGGCTACGCGCGTACAGACAGTCTCGACCTCTTCCATATAATGAGAGGTGTATATTACCGTCGCGCCCCTGCCGCGGAGCGTCCTTACCGATTCAAGTATGTGGTTCCTGCTCTGCGGGTCTATGCCCACAGTAGGTTCGTCCATTATAATGAGCTCCGGCTGGTGAGCTATAGAGCACGCGATGTTGAGCCTTCTCTGCATGCCGCCGGAAAACTTTTTAGGGTATTCCTTACGCCTTTCCCACAGGTTTGTGAACTCGAGCGCCTCGCGCACTCCTTCTTTAAGCGCTTCTCCCTTAAGGCCGTACAGCCGGGCAAAGTAAGTTACGTTTTCCATAGCCGTAAATTCGTTTATAAGCGCGATGTTCTGCGGCACAACGCCTATGCGACTCTTTATGTCCATGCCGTTGCCTATCATGTTGTGTCCGAAGATGTATACCTCGCCTGACTGCACCTGCGTTATACCGATTATGGAATTGATGAGCGTGGTCTTGCCCGCGCCGTTCGGCCCCAACAGGCCTAGTATCTCCCCTTTTTGTATCTTCAGGCTTAAGTTGTCCACAGCCAGTTTGCTGCCGTAGCGTTTATTAAGATTCTTTATTTCCACTACCATTGGCTCTTGTCTCCATTCAATTACTTTAATCGTATTGTAATATGTAATAAAGCGATAGAAAAGTAATTGGAATCATTATGTAAAATGACAATTGTCACTATAATAACTTTAGTAATATGAGACAAAAAAAGAGCCGGAAAGGATTTTCCTGCCCTGCTGAAAACAAACAGCTTTATTTTTTAGCCGTCATGAGGATTATTTTCTCCGCTGTGCGTAACGCGTACCTCCTCGGGAAGCCCGATTTCTTCTTTCAATTCGCTCTGTTTATAACGGGCTATCTGTTTCTTCCCTGCCGGGCCGATCTTGTCATATCGTTCAAACATTCTTTTCATATTCATCCTCCGTTTTATTTTTCCCATAACGATTAAATTAAATATTTTTTTTAGTTACATCATATTCCTTTAAAGTATATAGTTACATGTGTATTGCCGAATCAACGGGGAAGACTAAAATCGATAAGAAAAAAATAAGGAGGTGAAAATTAATATGGCAAATAACAATCAGACTGTAGTCCCCAATGCTAAAGAGATGCTGAGCAGGATGAAAAACGAGGTGGCCAGCGAAGTGGGAGTAACTCTCAAGGGAGGTTACAACGGCGATATCAAAGCCAGGGACGCCGGACGTATTGGCGGGAACATGGTCAGAAAAATGATACAGTATGCGGAAAATAACTTTTCAAAGTAACTTTTCATCTGAATCTACAGGCTCTTAAGAAAGGTTATTAAACTGAATATTTTCTAGAGAAGAGCGGAAACGCTCTTCTTTCATATTCCGGAATTTTCTATGCTTTCATCAGCGGAATTAAATCATAACCGGAAAGGAACAATATTGAAAAGGAGGCTTGAATGAAAATTATTTCGGAAAAAGAAGCGGTCAGAAGAGACGCGCAGCTTAAAGTCGAAGGCAAAGCAAAATTTAACGACGACTATTATTCTCCGGCATGCCTTCAAGCCAGACTTTTAACAAGCGTTATTGCCCACGCAGAAATAATCAGTATAGATGTTCAAGAAGCTTTTCTACCCGGCGTAAAGGCTATAATAACCGGCAGGGATTGCGGTACTCTCACGGGGTCGATATTGCAGGATATGCCAGTGCTCGCGGCAGATAAGGTAAGATATTTCGGAGAACCCATAGCCATAGTCGTTGCCGGCGAAGAAAACATTGCCGCTCAGGCGGCAAAAAAAATAAAGGTGGAATATAGACCTCTCCCGGTATTAAATTCAATAGAAGATTCGCTTGTAGCGGACCCTTTACTTGTCCACCCGATGCTGGCCCGATACAAACGCGCTGTGCCCAATGTTTATCCTGAAGAGAATACGAATATTTCGAACCGGACAAGGATAAGAAAAGGAAATATGGACGAAGGCTGGGCAAAAAGCGCGATGACCATAGAAGCGGAATACCATATTCCCCAGGCAAGCCACGCTTTTATGGAAACGCGGAACGCCCGGGCGCAGATAGAGCCCGGCGGAAAAGTGATTATACATTCCGCGTCGCAGGCTCCCCATTCATCGAGAGCTTTGATAGCACACTTTCTGAACGTTTCGGAATCGAATATCGAGATAATAACCCCATTCGTCGGAGGCGGATTCGGAGGCAAAGTCAACCCCCATGTCGAACTGATGGCATATATAGCGTCGCGGGCTGTGGGAGGCAAAGAAGTCAGGATAGTTCTTACGCGTGAGGAGAGTTTCTGTTCCAGCGCGTGCAAGATCGGCGCGAAAATGAACGTAAAGCTCGGCGCCGACTTGGGGGGCAAGCTTCAGGCGTTGAAAGCCGGTTTCTATATCGATTCTGGGGCTTACGCCGATACGTCTCCGATAATGTCCCGGGCAGCGGCCGCAAACTGCAGCGGCGCCTATAACATACCCTGCATCGAATGCGACTCGCTTAGCGTATATACGAACCATGTGTATACTACCTCTTTTCGCGGGTTCGGGCACGAAGTTTCTACTTTCGCCATAGAGCGCACTATAGAGAAGCTTGCTGAAAAGCTTCATATTGATCCCGCGCAGATAAGAGCGGTCAACGCGCTCCGGGAGGGCGATTATACTCCGACTCAGGCAAAGCTTACTTCAAGCAATCTGGGCAACCTGAATTCCTGCATAACGCGTTTAAAAGAGATAACCGGCTGGGATTCGGGCACAATATCCGAGACCGGCAAAAATACGATCCGTGCAAAAGGGATGGCATGCTTCTCAAAAACTTCCAGCTCCCCTACCGACGCCGTATCGACAGCCATAGTAACTTTCTGTTCTGACGGAAGCGTTCTCCTCAACTGCAGCGCGGTTGAATGCGGCCCCGGAATGACCACCGCATTGCCTCTTATACTTGCACAGCGCCTGAAAATAAGCCCGGATAAGATCTCGATGAATACGAAAGTCGATACGCAGGACAATCCAATACATTGGAAGACCGTAGCGAGCATGACAACATATATGGCGGGAAGCGCGGTCATTGCGGCGGCCGACGACGCTATCCGCCAGCTCAAGATAAACGCGGCGTACGCTTTAAAGTGCGATCCTGAAGAAGTCATTATAGAAAACGAAAAAGCTTATCTGAAAGAAGACCCGTCAAAGTCTCTGAAGTTTAAAGATATAGTGTTCTGCATAAAGGAATCGGACGGAAACGCGGCCGGTAAACCTGTAATAGGCCGGGGCAGGTTCACGATGAAGCGCCTGTCGGTTTTAGATACGGAAACCGGGAAAGGCAAACCCGGGCCGTATTGGACAGTGGGAGCTCAGGCGGTCGAGGTCGAGTATGACAAAAACGAGCATACATTCCGGCTTCTTAAAGCCGCGACAGTACTTGACGCCGGGAAAGTGATCCATCCGGGATGCGCCGCGGGCCAGGTATTAGGGGGAATGAATACGGGCCTTGGCCTTGCGACTCGTGAGATATACCATTACGACACAAAAGCCGAACTAAAAGATACGAGTTTCAGGACATATAAGATAATGCATTTTAATGAAAATCCCGAATATTACGCGGAATTTATCGAGACCCCTAACCTAAGCGGGCCTTACGGCGCGCGCGGGCTGGCCGAGCACTCGGTCCTTGGGATGCCTCCCGCTCTCGCCAACGCCCTGGGCAAGGCTGCCGGCATACAGCTTGACACGTTACCGATAACTTTTGAAAGCGTCTGGGATATGGCGGAAAACAAGAGGAGCAATAATGCTGGCGTTTGATTTTGATTATTATCTTCCCGACACTGTAAAAGAAGCTGTCAATATTTACGATTCCGTCAAAAAAGAGGGCAAGACGCCGCTTTATTATGGCGGCGGGACTGAGATAATAAGCATGGGCAGGGCTTTTAACGTTAAGCCTGACGCCATTATAGATTATAAAAAAATACCCGAGTGCCGCGGCCTCGGAACTGACGGATCGTCTATCACCCTCGGCGCGGCCGCAACTCTGAGCGACATTATAAGATCCGACCTTTTCCCTTTGCTCGGGCTGGCGGCCGGAAGAATAGCCGACCATACGATACAATGCAAGATTACCCTCGGGGGCAACCTCGCCGGAACTATAATCTATCATGAAACTTTGCCGCCTTTGCTGCTTGCCGACAGCATTGTCCGCCTTGCGGGGCCTTCAGGAACCCGTCAGGCTCCCATAATGGATGTACTCGGAACAAAAAACAGACTGGAACCCGGAGAATTGATAACAGCAGTGAGTTTTGATAAAGAATTCGCGTCGCTACCCTATGTGCATGTTAAGAAGAAAAAAACCGAAAAGATAGGCTATCCGCTTATCACCCTTTTCGCTGTTTGTGACGAGGGCATATTAAAATCTTCAGTAAGCGGTTTAACTGAGCATCCGTTTCGATTGGAGGATATAAACATAGAAAGCGGACAATCCGCGGCAGAATTCGCTCAGCTTTTAGCAAAGCGAATACCGCAGCCTATACTCGACAATACTGAAGGCTCTGCCGCGTACCGTAGCTTTATATTTAAAAAAACCCTGGAAAACGCTACCTTTCGGCTCAGAAAACAGCAGGGGGGGTGTTTATGATTAAACTCTCAGGGAAAAGCCTCATCACATTAAACGTTAACGGCGCAAAGTATCAGGCCGCCGTCAGGCCGGCGGATATACTCGTCGATGTCCTTCGCAGACAGTTTGGCCTGACGGGTACTAAAATAGGCTGTGAGAACGGAGACTGCGGCGCCTGCACTGTCCTTATCGACGGGTGGCCTGTAAAATCATGCCTTATGCTCGCGGCCGAGGCAATTGGGCATGAGGTCACTACTATCGAAGGCCTTTGCGGCACTCCGATCCAAAAGGCTTTCGCGGAAAATCAGGCTTTCCAGTGCGGTTACTGTACGCCGGGGTTCATTATGGTGTGCCATTCTCTGCTTAGCAAGTACACGGATCCTGACGACTACACGATCGAGACCTGGCTGCAATCAAATCTTTGCCGTTGCACCAGCTATCAGGAGATCAAAAACGCGCTGAGAAGCGCGACAGCTAAAAATTAACCTATTTATATGATTTGAAGGCTGTAAAAATCAACTGTTACAGTATATCCCTTATTTGCATTAATTACTTATGTATTAATGTTACATGTGTATTGTCGCTCAATCGGGGAAAACTAAAAACGTAAAGAAGAATTAAGGAGGTGAAAATTATATGGCAAATAACAATCAGACTGTAGTCCCTAATGCTAAAGAGATGCTGAGCAGGATGAAAACTGAGGCAGCCAGCGAAGTTGGAGTAACTCTCAAGGGAGGCTACAATGGCGATATTACAGCCAAAGAGGCCGGCAGGATCGGCGGGAACATGGTCAGGAAAATGATACAGTACGCGGAAAACAACATGAAGTAATTTTTCATCTGAACAGGCTCTCAATGATTAAAATGAATAGTCATTAGAAGAAGAGCGTGAATGCGCTCTTCTTTGCTCTATTTTTGATGAATAAGTTTTTATCTAGAGCTATAGCTTTTCCCCTTTGATCCTCTGCTTTACGCCGAAAAAACCTTTCCAGGGGTCTTCACGCGCCAGCATCTCCGCTATATTCCCGATATTTACTCCGTTAGGAGCAATTTCATCAAGATCTTGCCACGCTATGGGCATCGACACGGGCGCGCCCTTTTTCGCCCTCAGAGAGTAAGGAGCAACACTTGTGGCGCTCCTGCTGTTTCTCACCCAATCGATGAATATCCTGCCTTTTCTCTGATCCTTTCTCATATTGCTTGTGTATCTGTCCGGATGGCGCCGCTCCATTACCTCCGCCACAAGCTTTGCGAATCCGCTGAAAGCGTCCCATCCTACCGACGGCGTAAGAGGAATCACTATATGGTAACCCTTTCCCCCGCTCGTCTTAAGAAATGATACAAGCGACAGCTCGTCAAGAATTCCCTTCAGATCCCTGACGCCTTCTCGCACTCTCCCGAGCTCTAATCCTTCTTCCGGATCTAAGTCGAATACCATCATATCAGGCAATTCCAGTTGGTTTGCCCGGCTGCCCCAAATATGGAATTCAAGGGTGCCCATCTGTACTTCAGAGATCAAACCGTATATATTTTCTATGTAGAAATAGTTTTTTAAATCTCCCTCTTTACCTCTTATTGGTATCTCTATGATACCTTTTGACCCCGGCCCAGGGTGTTTCTTATAAAAACACTGTCCCGTTATACCGTCGGGGCACCGTATTATGCTGAGTATCCTGCCCTCTATAAACGGCAGCATACGCTCCGCCGCTCTTGAGTAATAATCGGCGACTTCTTCCTTCGTTACTTCCGGATCTTCATACATCGCCTTGTCGGGGCTGCTTATCCTTACACCGTCCACATTTACGCTTTTACGGCTTTCTTCCATATGTTTTTCCTTCTTCAAAACTATTTCCGGGCGGGCTCCCCCAGTCTCATTATTTTTATACTCTCTTTTTATGTCTTTCGGGTCTTTATCGTATCTTAAGCCTTTAAAGCTCGCCTGCCTCAACATGTTGTCACCCGTCCATTCCGCGAACTTTATCTGCGCGACCGTAATGGGCTTAAGCCAGGTTACTGCCTCGCCTTTTTTAGGCTTCGGAGCGTCCCTGAACGGGGAATCAGGGCTTATTATGCTATGGAATCTTTCTTCGAGGTCTTTTGTTGTTTGCATATTGAATCCCGTACCCGCGCGCCCCGCAAAGATAAGCTCGCCTCCATTATATACGCCGAGCAATATTGAGCTTATCCCTTCGCTTTTTTTGTTGGATAGCGTATATCCTCCTATCACAAATTCCTGCTCATTGCCGCATTTTATCTTTACCCAGTCCCCGTTCCTTTTTCCGCTGTACGCCGAATCTTCTTTCTTGGCTATTATACCTTCAAGGCCGGCTCTGCATGCCGCGAGATAAAACTCTTCGCCGCTTCCGGCTATATGCCCGCTGAGCCGTATATTATCGGGAGAGTTTTTCATAAGCGCCTCAAGCTTGCTTTTCCTGTCGATAAGCCTTAAGAGCCTCAAGTCCGCACCTTCGAACGCGAGAAGGTCGAATACCATATAAACGAGGCTATACCCTTTGTGATCTTTTAAACAGTTCTGCAGCGCCTGAAAGTCCGGTTTTCCTTCGGCGTCCAATACGACCGCCTCTCCGTCAATGACCATAGCCCTTCCGCCAGCCCACACTTTTAAAGATTGAGCGATATCTTTGAATTTGTCCGAATAGTCTTTCCCGTTCCTCGTTTCCAGCCTGACATTATTGTTCTCGATATAGGCAATTATCCTGTATCCGTCATATTTTATCTCATAAAGCCAACCCTCGCCTTCCGGAACCTTATCCGCAAGCTTTGCGAGCTGAACATCGATACTGCGAAACGGATTCTTTTCCTCGTTCTTCACTTCGCCTTTACCCTGCGATATCTCCTCCATGGTCCGCCCGGTCCTTATACTGGCGGCGAATCCCGATATGCCGTCGTTATCAAGAGTATTGACGTCTTTTTCTTTTATCAGAAGCCAGTTTTTCCTGGTATCCTGAGCTTTTCCCATCCTGACCAACACCCATTTTCCCTTTAGCCTTTTGCCGCGCAGGGTAAATTTCAGGTCCCCTTTCCCGAGCCCCTTGCTTACATCGCCATTTGGTTCCCAAAAGCCTTCGTCCCATATCATTACGACCCCGCCGCCATATTCATCTTTAGGTATCGTGCCCTCAAAGTTCCTGTATTCCAACGGGTGGGCTTCCATCTCGACGGCAAGCCTTTTATCGCGCGGGTCGTATGAGGGCCCTTTTGGTATAGCCCAGCTTAGCATAACTCCCTCCCATTCAAGGCGCAGATCATAGTGATCCGCCCTCGCGGAATGATGCTGAACGACGAATCTTAATAGGCCTTCGGTATTGCCCGATCTGCCTTCCGGTTCCCCGGTCTTATCAAAATCCCTTTTCCGGTTGTATTCTTCGAGCGTACCGCCCATTATTTCCCGCCTTTCTTCTGTTGCTTTCAGCCCTTTTGTTATTATTAACCGATATATTCAATATTAACATTTCAGACCTCGCAAACAAAGCCGGATTTCAGGGCAGAATAGATAATTATGGAGGTGTACTATGTCAAAAAACAATAAAAACAGGCCTTCCGACCCTTTGATCAAGCCGGGCGCCGATAATATAAAGAGCGAAGCTGCAGTAGAATTCGGTATAAAAGGCGAGAGAAAAAACGTTTCATCGAATAAAGGTATAGATAAAAACACGAGGCTGTCGGCCGAAGCCCAGATGTCCGGCGTACCGTTTTATAAAAAAAAGAGCTGAATAGGATCGCCCTGCAATACGGGGCATTTATACAAAAGAAGAGCCTGAAAATCAGGCTCTTCCAAATTCAATTTACTTTATGCGTTACGCTGTGGTTACAGTTACCGTTGTCTCTGGTGTAACGCCTCCGGCTGTAACCCTTATCGTATAAGTCCCCGCGGGTACGGCCGTTCCTCCGTGAGCCGCATCATACTTGCCGTACCATTTCATCGTCCTCGTATCCGGGTACCGGTAAGCCGCAGACAGAAGTGTCGCTACAAGGGTATCGGCGGAATCATAGACTTCCACCTTTATATTCGTAAACACGTTCCATTTGACCGTTATCTTCGTGTACTGCGTACCCCCCTGGGTTATCGAGGACTTTGAAGCGCTTATCGTCGGCGTTACTGTCTTCAGCACCACGAAAATCAGGTAATCATATGATGAAGTCCCGAATTCGTTCGTCACCTTTATCCTCGCTTTGTATTTGCCTGCGGGGAGTGGTGTTTCGGACTGCGCATTCCATGCTAACTTTTGCGCTCCTGCCGCGAATTCGGTTGCAGGGCATATGTTTTGCCATGTCGATGCGATGCCGGAGAGATACAGCACGTCTACTGTTACATTTCCCCTGCCTTTCTGCGTCCACTTGAACGTAAGGCGGTTGTCCCCCCCCGGAGATATCGACGGGTAATAGCCGTAACACGGAGAGGCGCTGAAAGCCGTTATCCTGGGCGCCCGGAGTATACGCACCGTGTATTCCTTAAATTCGGGAGCCTCAGCGGTATTTGCCTGCGCGGTCACGCGAATGATAATGTCCTTTTGCGTTCCGTTTGCCACCTGGAAGTACCTGCTCGAAGCCCTGTATTGCTTTGCCCCGTCGATGAACGTTACTGAAGCATCCTTGTTGTCCTTCGAGGCCATAAGCGTTACGCCGCTCGCGTTGTCGGGAAGCTGAACTGTGTACACTTCCGTATTCTTTTCGAACGGTTTGTCGAGGGCATATTTGCCCGGGCTGGTTTTCAGGCTCTTAAGGTAAGCGTCCGTGCTCTTGTCGCGCGTTATCTTGACCGTGTATGTCTTTGATACACCGTTCTGCGCTACAACCTTTATCCTGCTGTATTTGTAGTGCCCGTTGTCCAGGCTGTATGTCCTGCCCGTCCTTCTGACTCCGTCTATATAACGCCCGTCCATATAGATCTTCTGATATTCGTCATCCATTGCGGGCGTTATCGTCACGCTTTCCGTGTACTCATCGAGCCTTAAGGTATAAGAAGTTGTCCCCGGAGCGAACGGCGACGGGTCGAGCGCCCCGGCACTATAACTCAAATTTGAAAGAGTGTTGTCGGTGCTCTTAGCGCGCATTACGGTCAGCGTGTAAGTATGGGAACTCTTTCCGGTAAGCGATACCTTTATCCTGACAGTGGCGGTCTGCCCTTTCTTAAGGTTTATAGGCGCTGCCGGGCTTATTGTTGTCTTGCCCATAGTCATCGTGACCGTAGAGCTGCTGTTCTCAAGCACCGGCGTTATCGTAACGCTTTCCGTATCCTCGGTTAGCCTTACCCTATAATAGTAACGCGTCTTCGAGAACGTTGATGGCGACAGTGCGGCTCCCGGTGTCAGGCTGATGCCCTTAAGGTATGTGCTCAGCGTCTCCCATTTCGCGGTAAGCGTAAGGTCGTTATCCGGCATGGTATCCGAATCGAAGTTCCACTCCGTTTCGCCGTTATACCATCCGCCGAAAGCATATCCCGTTTTTGCCGGATCCGGCACCGGTTTCGTTACGTGATCTCCGTAATTGACGGTATCGGTGCTGTAAGTGCTGCCATCGGATATGAACGTCACGGTATGACTATGGATGTCGGCCTTAACGATCTCGGATGTATTCCTTACCCTAAGCCTTGCTCCGTAGGTATCCACAGATGCTAAGCCGATAGCAGAGACCCTGCTTCCGACCTCGATATTCTCGTCCCATTTGCCAAGCTTTGATGCATCGCCGCTGCCGTCGCCTATATAGCCGTCGACGAACACCCTCGCTTCGCCGCTGCCGTCGTCTATATAAATATTCTGGGTATCCATTCTCGTCACAATGCCTTCGACTTTAACGAGTTTCCCGCCGTTTGCGGCTTCCATGGCGTCATGCGTGCTGAGCAGTGCCGGTTCTATCGGATTTACCGCCGTATCAGTTACGGACATTTCTACAACGCGCAGCTCAAGGTCTCCCTGATACTGGTCGAGCGTTCCCGTTACCTTTACCTTCTGGCCGACCTGGATATCGCTGCCCGCTACGGGGAATATATTGATGCCTCCCGTCGCGTCCTGGATATAGATCGTGTCAAAGAAAGCGTTATCTGAAGGCGTTTTACCGGCGGTCACAGTCCCTTCGACGCAATACGCGCTGCCGATCGTGCCTGCCCGTGCTTCGCTTATCTGCGAAACGGGAACGACTTTCCTGATAGAATCCAGTATATTCATCAGTATGTTATAGTTGCTGTTCTGCAGCTGCCCATAATTGTCGAGCGTAGCTTTTACTTCAAAGTTCGAGTAAAATACCGTGCCGCCCACGAACAGCCTGCCGCCTCCGGACAGAGGCTCGGTCGCGAGGGCTACCATGTTGCCCTTGCCTATCCCGGTATCTGCGGGCATCGTTGTAGCGGCATTCGACACATATGAACCTCCAAGCCCGTCGTTGTCGGCGTCGAATCCGTATGTCGACGGCCATCCCTTGACTAACCATATCGAGTCCGGTCCCATCGTAAACGAGCAGCCGCTGTAGAAGCTGTAACGCTGAGCCGGGTCTACTCCGTTTAAGTACGGAGAATCCGTATTATATGTACCCATCGGTATGCGGTACGGCGTTCCTCCCGGCTGCCCCGGGGTCGGCACGTTGGGATTGTTGTCATAGTCTATTACTTCGTCGTCGTTTATACTTATATCCGCTCCAATCGCCGCGAGCACTCTGTTCTGCTGATACGCGGATTCGTTAGTGGTATCTCCGGCAGTCTTGTTGTCCTGATAGTCGGCAAGCGCTGTTACAATAATGTTCCCGCCGTTAGCAGCGTATCTCTCAATGACCGCAAGCTCATCGTCAGTATATGGGGAAGCCGTATAGGCTACGCCGCCCGCCGTCCCGTTCTTTTTTGCGGGTGCTGAAAGAATGAGCAGCTGGACGCCGCTGAGCGATGCGTCAGTCAGGGGCGCCGTCTGGATAACTACGCTCATGCCTTCCTGATTCGCTATGGCTACAAGGTTTGTCATATTGCCCGAGTAATAGCCCGATACGTAGTCATTGTAGTGTGAAGCGTCAACCACTATCTTTGTCGTTACCGCCGGGTCGGCAACGTTGACCTTTAATACGCCGGTAAACGTTTTTTCTACTCCGTTTATCGTAGCGATAAGCCTTACGTTTAAGTCGAATTTCCCTGCCGTTTCAGGGGTGTAACTGAACGAATACGAACCGGTGCCGCTAGAGGCTACGGGGCTTATAGCAGTCGCGGTATGTATAACGCTGCCGCCTATCGAATATTCAAGGCTGGTTACATTCATAGCGGAATCTTCGTTGTTGAAAAGGCTCGTGGTAATTGTCAGCGGCTCTCCTTTTAAAGGAAGCCCTGAGCTGCCCGTGGTCTTGCTTATGCCCGCCTTATCGACTTCGTCTATCCAGACTGGGGCGGTGACCGCTATGTCTCCGTCGTCCTCTTCAACTTTTATGTAATAGTAAGAGTAATCGGGCGAAAGATCGAACGTGACAGTATCATCGCTGTTAGTAATATTCCGCGAGGCGACCACCCTGCCTCCGTTCGATATTACTGACACCTTGCCTAGCGCTTCGCCGTCCGGGTCCTGCAGTTCTACGCTGATATTTACGCTGCCCGGTTTTTCGGAGAGTATAGTTCCCATTATCTCGCCGTTAAGCGTATACTTTATCCTGAGGTTATTGTCTTCGGTGGCATATACGCGCATGTTCCTCAAAGCGTCGTATATATTGTCCCTCGTCAGGCTTTCGGCTAGAACGACCGTCCTCGCCGTGTTGGAATCGCCCCAATTGCCAAGGTGGTTATCCTGGTTGTTTGTAGGTGCGAGATGCCAGCCTTTATCGAGCGCTCTCGTGTAATACTCATAGGACGGGAAATACAGGTTCGATCCAACGGCACCTTCGCCGTTGCCCACTTCAACGAGCGATATCCTCTGGTCTATAGTGGGGTCGTAATTCGCGAAATCGTTAAAATCACCGAACGTCGTTCCGGGGTGGTTGAACTGGGATACCGAGTCCGGGTAATTTTTTAATACGTTGTAATATTTCTGCAATCCGTCCGAAGCCGTGTATACTGAGTTGGCGCGGTTCTCAAAGCCCGCAGTATTAAAGGTATTCATATGACCCGTACCGTTCGACCACGTCATCTCAAATGCATAAATGCCAACAAAATTAGCGTCAGTGTAACTATCGGCCGCGTTATGCCCGTTTATCCACTTCGTGCTGGAAGAGCCGTCCCCCATATTTGCTGTGACGGTACTTTCAAGTGAGTTGGAATGGTCCGCTATTGCAAGGAAGTCTACCCCCGCATCGTTCTTCGCGTGGCTGTAGGCTTCATCCAGCGTCCCTATACCGTCGGAATTGGTGGTATGCGAATGCAGCTGGCCGAAATAGATATTGTAATCTGAGTATTCAAACGTGACTGTGTCGCTGTCCAGTAATCCTTCCGAAATGGCATACGCCTGTATAGATGCAGGAAGAGCCGTAATCATTATTGCTGATGAATAATCGTTCCACGTTGCGCCGCTGTCAAGCGAGTATTTTATCTGCGCGCCCGGCGTATCGCACGACAGTGTTACCTGGCTTCCGGGGCTTAGCGCTCCGCTGCCCGGATTTGCGGTGACTGCCGCGGTTTTCAGCACCTTTGTGAATTCCCACGAAGAAGCTTCCCCATCTGTCATACCGTCTTTGACTCCGTGTGCGCTCAGCGTTGCGGGCAGCGTATCGAGCGTTACCTGTAATGCCGGGTCGTACGTCTGAAGCTCGCCGCCGTTGATCGAGTACATTATGGCTGCGCCGTCAGTACCGCAGGAAAGCGTGACCTTGGAGCCTTCCGCAACATCTCCGCCAGCCGGGTTTGCGGTTATTGCCGCGACCTGCGCTTTGGTAAAATCCCACGAAGCCGTATCGCCGTTTTCCATCCCGTCTTTGACTCCGTACGCGTAAAGCGTTACGGGAAGAGTTGCGAGCGTTACCTGCGCTTCCTGGTCATACGCCTGATAATCCGCTCCATTCAGCGAATACATTATCGAGGAACCGTCTGTTTCGCAGGAGAGCGCGACCTTCGAACCTTCAGCTGCGGCGCCGCCCGCAGGTACTGCCGCTACATCGCCTACTCTAGTGGTGCTCTGCATTTCGGTTCCCGTAATAACGATATTGTTTATATTGCTTGTCCCGCCGGAAGCCACGGCTTCGTCCGCCGCGTATGTCCCCGTTCCCGCGCGGGATGATATATTCGAGGTCATTATGAATCTTATTAAGAGACTGCCTGCGTTGGCCGCTTCGGCAGGCAGTGTCAATGTGGTCATGTAATTTGAAAGTGCTGTTCCGGTTACTGCATAACTGCCACCCGTGACATCCGTCCACGTCGTGCCACTGTCAAGGCTGTAGGTGACTTTAAAATCCCTCGGCCCTGTGCCTGAAGACCTTGTCTGAGCCGTAAGCGTCAGATTTTCATATCCGGTCGTCGATAAACTTAATTGCCAGTACTTCGTATCGGCGCCATTGTCCCAGCCGTTTATGCTTAGGCTGGTGGTGCTGTATGTCGGTGAAGCAGCTTTAAAGTTACTTAAGATCGCGCCAGTAGATAGAACCCCGCTTGTTGCCGGAACGTCCGAAACCCCCGGTGCAGCGGAATAATTCCATGCCGCGACCGTTACCGGATCAGCCGCCAGCGCGGTAGGTATTGAAACGAGGCTCAGCACCATAAGTACCGCAAGGAGCATCGCCGTTTTATTTCTTATCTTCAATAAACTTATAGACATTTTTATCCTCCCGTGCAGGAATCTATTTTCCCGCACCAATAATACTTAAAATTTTGATTGATTAAAGAATGTAATGTCAATGATAAATTCATCAGGAGTATTTAAAATAAAACATTTTCTGCCTCCTCGCTTTATTTACTTTTCAGTAACGCTTCCTACCATAATACAAAGGATTAAGTGATAAAATAAATTAAGATTCAATACGAATGATATAAGACACCTTGTGTTAATTTATATATTATGATTATATACGATAAGAATAAAAAAAGGAATACTTACTAATATGAATATTTATGTCAAGTCTTGTAGAAACGAAGATTTAACACCAAAATACAGATGTGTACAGATATAAAGAAAAAATCGCCTTAAGCCCCCGCTCGGGAATTTCAGGCGATTTCGTTTTTATAAATACTTATGAAGCGATCTTCTACTTACAGTTTATTATCCTCATCTTCTTCTTTAATGAAATAGTAATTGCGCCAGCAAAAAATATCACCGATAACCCTGCCAAAATTATTATCGGCGCGGAATCCTGTCCGGTCGACGGAAGATCTTCGTCTCTGATAATAATCGTATAATCTACGCTCACACCGTCCACCGTATACGTGACTGTTATCGTTCCGGGCTGCAAGCCAGTAAACCTTCCTCCGCTGAAGGAGACTTCTATGAAGGAAAGATAGTCCGTATCAAAACTCCAGGTGCCTCCGGGAATATTCGGGGTCAGCGTGATGCGGCCGTCCACATATATGATCCCGTCGGCGACCGTCGAAGTCAGCGTCAGATGCGGCGTCCATCTCGCGTAAAGCTCGATAACAGCGCCGTCTACGTCTGTCAGGTTGACCACTGACTGGCCGTCGCTGTATACTACAGCTCCGCCCGGAGTAAGTGCCCAGCCGTCGAACGAATAGTACTGCCTTGTGAATCCGTTCCCGGTAAGCGCTTGCGGTACGCCGTATGTATGAATACTTGAAGCAGTCGTCCCACCGGTACCGCCATTACTGTTATAGTGTACCGTATAGGTGCTTGGCGTCTCGGGTATCCACCGCGCATACAGATACAGGTCATTAGCAGGCATGGTATCGCTGCCGAAATCCCATTCATTGCTGAACGTTATATTGTCAGTGAACCATCCCCCGAACGTGTATCCCGTCCATGTCGGGTCCGCCGGCTCCGTCACAGCCGCGCCGAAACCAACGTTCAACTCATCGGGTACATCACTGCCGCCGTTCTCGTTGTAATAGACAGTATAGGCGCTTGGCGTGTCAGGTATCCACCGCGCGTAAAGGGTCAGATCATCCGCCGGCATGGTATCCGCGGAAAAGTCCCATTCAATGCTGAATGTTATATCGTCAGTGAACCATCCCCCGAACGTGTATCCTGTCCGTGTCGGGTCCGCCGGTTCGGTTACCAGCGCGCCGGAGCTAACGTTTGTCTCATCCGGCACGTCACTGCCGCCGTTCTCGTTGTAATAGACAGTATAGGCGCTTGGCGTATCGGGTATCCATCGCGCATACAGGTTCAGGTCATTCGCGGGCATCGTATCCGCGGAAAAGTCCCACGCGTTCAGGAATGTGCCGT
>CAZDZY010000006.1:24687-50669 GCA_964510055.1 uncultured Christensenellaceae bacterium | reverse complement strand
GCCTCGAAGAAGAAGAGTACCAGGATGAAAATTTGGAAGAGGAAAACGACTTCTATGAAGAGGAGTACGAGGAGGAAGAGGAGCAAAGGCTTCCAAGACGGAAACAGGCTAAAGTCGTCGGGCTTCCAAATACCGCAAGCAAGTTGCGGATGCTTGTGTTTCAGCCGTCAAGTTACGAAGAAGCTGAGTGCATAATCGATAACTTAAAGGCCAGAAAACCCGTCATCATGAATCTGGACGAGCTTGAGATCGAGCTTGGGCAAAGGATACTTGATTTTGTCGGCGGGGCGGTATATTCGCTCAACGGCGATATCAAAAAGGTGGCAAGAAGCATATTCGTTGTTGCTCCTTCAAACGTTGATGTTTCACAAAACATCACGGAACACAGCGGCAGGGAAAGTTTTAAGCGGTTTGATTAAGAGGCCCAAAAAGTATTGATTTTGGGGAAAACTTTACGTTTTGCATGCCCCGGGATACCGGGGCATGCAACGTATAGTATAATGTGAAAAGGAGATAATTAATACCGTATTTTAACTATGCCGAGGGAAAGGGGATATTACCGTGCCGTTAACAGTTAAGGATATATTGGAGAAAACCTTTAAAAGGTCATTCAAGGGTTATGACGAAAACGAAGTCGATAAATTTCTGGATGAGATAATAGACGAATTAAAAGCCCTTCAAAACGATAACGCCGCTTTAAAAGAAGCGCTCGATGCACAGCTTGAACGCGCCAAGAAAACGAAAGAAAGCGAAGAGGCAATAATGCACACGCTTGTATCGGCGCAGAAAAGCGCGGAGCGCATCCTTGCCGAAGCAGCGAAAAAGGCCGAAGTAATAATAGACAGCGCGGAGACGACGGCGAAAAAGCGCGCCGAAAGCACCGTAAAAGAGTTAGGCGACGCGGAGCGCAGGCTTGAGGAAGTAAAAAACAACGCTAAGGCGCTCGCCAGGAGATTTAACGATCTGCTTAGCAGCGAATCCGCTTCATTCGAAAAAGTCTTTAAAAATTATTTCGGAGAGATCGAAGGCGGAATAAATATTAAAGCGCTTGAGAAGATCGATGAGGATATCACCGAAAGTCTTAAAGGGATTACACAGGAGCCGGAAAGAAAGGCCGAAACAAGAAGACCCACTGCGGAAAGGCCTGTGATAGAGGAGCCCTTTGAGGAAGAGCCTGTGATAGAAAAGTCTGCTCCCAGACCCGCGGCGCAAAGGCCTGTTCCAAGGTATATGGAGGAGGAAAGACCTGCCCCAAGGTATACGGAAGAGGAGAGACCCGTTTCCAGGTATATGGAAGAGGAAGAGCCTGCTCCAAGGTATATGGAGGAGGAAGAGCCTGCTCCAAGGTATATGGAGGAGGAAAGGCCTGCCCCGAGGTATACGGAAGATGAGATACCTGTTTCCAAGTATATGGAAGAGGAAGAGCCTGCTCCAAGGTATATGGACGAAGAGAGGCCCGCTCCCGGGTACGCGGAAGAGGAAAGGCCTGCCCGCAAGAGTATGCCTGAGGAAAAGCCTCAGTCTGAGACTCCTTTTCCTGAAGAGTTTATCAACGCAAATGATTATGACTTCGAAGTAGGGACCGGAAAAATAATGGAGCTCACGGAAATAAACAAGGTGCTGAGCGAAATAGAGAACAGCGGCGAGGATATACTCCAGGATGACTACGGAACTCCGGAATTAAAGGATGCGATAAAGAAAAGAGATCGGCCTTCCTATAATTCTAAATACGACGATTATTCGTGGCTTTACGGGAACGAAGAAAAAGAAGAACAAGGGGCAAACGAGCCGGGAGTCGTGTTTAAAGACCCTAAAGACAAGGAGGAGCTTGAGTCGCTTATAGACGATATAATCGATAATAAAGGAATATGATCAAGCACATAAAGCATATTGCTTTATGTGCCGGAGGCCGAAACAGCCGTAATGCGTAAATATCTTATATTTTAAGAAAGTTGTTATATTTAATTTTTTAATTCACGCAATCATCATTATCTTTTCTGCAAGCCGGTTAAGAATACTGAATGAGTTTTCTATAAAACCCGGTTTATATTTTACGCATTATTTGATATAATACTTATTCAGACATTAAGTATTAAGCTGATGGAGGCTTATATGGATATAATAACCGGGCAATTTAACGAATCGTTCCCGCCTATTATCGACGGGGTCGCTAATGTCGTTAAGAATTACGCTTATTGGATGAATAAGAAGTACGGCCCGAGCTATGTTATTACAACAACACATCCCAAAGCGGAAGACAACTACGAATTTGAGGTGCTTCGGTATTCGTCGATGAAGGTGCCCACAAGAAGCGAGTACCGTTTCGGCCTGCCCAAAATGGACTCCTTATTCTGGAAAGAGCTTAAAAAGATACCCTTCGATATAGTTCACGCGCATTGCCCTTTCGGCTCCGGGTTCGCCGCCAAAAGCATAGCGAAGAAAAGGGGCATACCGTTCGTTGCAACATTCCACTCAAAATTCAGAGATGACTTCAAAGGCATGCTCAAGGCGGATATTTTAGTTGAAAGCATGCTGCTTAAAGTCGCGGAGTTCTATGAGTCTGCCGACGAGGTATGGTGCGTCAACGAATCTTCCGTTGAAACGCTCAGGGAATACGGGTACAGAGGCAGCGTTTATATAATGGATAACGGCAGCGATATCGATAGAAGGTACAGATCTGACGAAATTGATAAAGAAATAAACGAAAGGTTTGCTCTCGACCCCGATAAGCCTTTGTTTGTTTTTATCGGCCAGCATATCTGGCAGAAAAACGTTCGGATGATCATCAATTCCCTTAAAATAGTTAAAGATAAAGGGCTTTCGTTTCAGATGCTTTTCGTCGGGGACGGCCCCAAACGGACCGACATGGAAGAGATGGTACGGAATGCCGGCCTTCAAAACTATGTTAAATTCGCGGGGAAGATACATGACAGGGAAGTTATTGCGAAGATATACCTTCGGGGCAGCGCCTTGCTGTTTCCTTCTCTTTACGATAATTCTTCGCTTGTAACAAAAGAAGCGGCCGCGTGCGGCTGCCCTACCGTGTATGTAAAAGGCGCTACGACGTCCCATGGCATAACCGGGCAAAACGGTTTTCTTATAGATAACTCGCCCGAAGCGTTAGCTGATATTGCCGGATTCATAATCAGAAATCCGGACAGAGCAAGGGAGATCGGCGAGAACGCCAGAAAGACCGTATACAGAAGCTGGGAAGAAATCGTAGATGCCGCTTACGAGAGATATCTTTACATTATCGATCTGAAGAAATCGGGCGTTAAAGCGCAGGCAAAATAATTGGGACAGGCCCGTTTTACCGGCGGCGCGGGTAAGCGCTTCCGGTTTTTCATTTCAGCAACATACAAAGAATGTCAGGATATCACTTGCGCAGAATAAAGACGCTGCCTAATACAGATTATAATGAAGTCACGGAAGATCCGAAGGCTTGCGTGCTAAAGGTAAAATAATATAGTTTTTGTTGATTTATGGCGGATTTTCTGGTATTATCTTTCCGGCATTCGTATCGGAGGAGTATGAAGAAGAAAACACTTTTAAGTTTCATATACATGGTTTTGACCGCCATCGTGATCGCCCTGGTATTGATTTTCGGAGGAACAAGCTTCGAAGATATCGGAGATGCTTTGAAACATTTCAATATCTGGTGGATGCTTGCGTGCATAGGGGCGCTGCTCCTTTTCTGGCTGACCGACGCCTGGCTGCTTCACGATATCACCAGTTATATGTATAAATCCGTTCCGTTCCGTCAATCGCTGAAAGTAGGCATAATTGGCCTGTATTACAGCGCTCTCACCCCTTCTTCAACGGGGGGCCAGCCTATGCAGGTCATGTACATGAAACGCGATAAAATACCTGTCGGCACCTCAACGTGCATCGTCGGTATAAAATTTGTGGTATTTGAGCTGTCACTGTGTACCATATATATAATCGGGATGCTACTGCGCGGAGTCGATTATTACTATAACAACAATGAAGCCTTCTGGCTGGCGGCATTGGGATTCGCTATAAATCTGGCCGCGGTAATCATTATCATACTTTCGATAGTCAACAGAAAACTGATATTGGGCATAGGGAACTGGATAATACGCGTATTAAGCAAGATCAGGATAATCAAAAACAAAGAGCAGACGCTGCTGAATTATAAGAACACAATAGATGAATATCATACCGCCGCTTCATATATTTCGAGATACAAATTAAGGGCGTTCGGCTCATACCTGATCTCAGCGCTGAACCTGGCTTTTTTATTTATAATACCGTACCTTATCTACTTGTCTTTATGCCCCTGGAGGAGCGCCAGTATTGTTGATTTCTTTATCATGGAATCATTCCTTAACCTCGCGGTATCTTTTTTCCCGCTGCCGGGTGCGGCGGGGGCGTCGGAAGGCGGATTTATGCTCTTCTTCGGCCCGTTCTTCGTAGATCCCGCTGATCCTGGTAAACAAGTAGTTGCTTCGCTTACAGTCGCTATGCTCATCTGGAGGTTCCTGACTTATTATCTTATGATCATTGTGGGCAGCGTACTGGTAGTGCTAGACCAGGTCTTTTCATTAAGAAAAAAGAAAGACCCGGAATTAAACGAACCCGGCGAATAAACAGGCGCCCATGGTTTTGGTATAATGATGCCCGCTCCGGCAAGCGCGGCTCAGGCCGCTGGCAAAGCCCAACTACTGCGTTGTTTTTCCGCTTGCTCCTCGATGTAGCCGCTGCTACACCATCGTCGCAATGCTCAAAACGCCTTGTATTTTAACTTTCCAGCGGCCTTCGTTTCGATAAATAAATTTTACGTTTATTATTTTAAGTTTGTCATTAAGCTGACTGCGCTCCAGCAAGCGCGGTTTTTGTTATTATCGGGAATATTAACACGCGCAAAATGACTTGTTATGTCTGAAGAATGATGTTATAATTTTTTTGTGTGAAGCAGACGAAGCATAAATCATACTTGGGGGTTCATCGATAAGTGGAATTAGGATTGATCTTTGTAATAGGGCTTGTATGCGCATCCATCTTTGTAAACGGATGGACGGACGCGCCGAATGCCATTACAACGGTCGTATCGACGAGAGTATTGTCGCCTAAAGCAGCGGTAGGCCTTGCCGCTGTTTTTAATTTGCTCGGTGTTTTGGTCATGGGGACCGCGGTTGCCCAGACGATAAGCGGGATAGCCGGCTTTCAGGATATCAGCGAGCACGACGCTTTAATAATGTTTGCCGCCGCTCAGGTCGCTATTGTCTCCTGGTCTGTAGGTGCCTGGAAGTTCGGCATACCCACAAGCGAGAGCCACGCGCTCGTCGCCGGCCTTACGGGCGCAGCGCTGGCAAGCGGCGCGCCGGTAAGCGGTGAACAATGGGTAAAGATAATTGAAGGGCTCGTTATATCTTCTCTTCTGGGATTCATATCAGGTTGGCTTGTTACGGTTGGTGTAGCAAAAGCATTCGGCAGGATGAAAAAGAATACAGCCAATACATTTTTCTCTTTCGGGCAGGTCGCCTCGTCGGCTTTGATGGCGTTCAGCCACGGCGCCCAGGACGGTCAGAAATTCATGGGAGTATTGGCTTCAGTCCTGACCCTTGGCGGAGTAATAGACCGTCTGCCGGACGGCGGTATTGCCATACCCTTGTGGATAATGCTGTTCTGCTCGACTCTTATGGCCATTGGCACGTCGGTGGGCGGTTACCGCATAATTAAAACGATGGGCATGGATATGGTGAAGATAGAAAAATACCAGGGCTTTTCAGCGGAAGTAGCGGCGTCCGCATGCATGATAGGCGCGACGATATTCGGCATACCTTTAAGCACTACAAATTCCAAAGGAACGGCTATAATGGGAGCTGCTGCGGCAAGGCGGCTTTCCAACGTGAACTGGGGAGTCGTTAAAGAAATGTTCACGGCGTGGATACTTACTTTTCCATGCTGCGCTATAATAGGATATCTGATGGCTTTGCTGTTCAGAGCTATTTTTTAAAATGAAAGAGGGACAAACATGGCGGCAAATAAAAATTTGAATTACTTCGATATGTTCGTGAAAGGAGTTGAATTCTCTTTAGCAACTGCGAAGATACTTAAAGAGATGTTCGACAGTGAAAAGGTATCGGAAGAGAAGATTGCGGCTATAAAAAAGGTTGAACAGGATGCGGACAACCATATGCATCTGATATGCGACTATTTGAACGTGGCGTTTATCACACCTATCGACAGGGACGATATTTACAGGATCGCGAAGGAAACGGACGACATCACCGACAGCATAGATTCCGTAGCGGGCAAGCTCTGGATGATGAACGTAACGCGCATAACGCCCCCGATGAAGACGATGGCCGACCATGTGGTGAAAGCCTGTGAATCGCTCGTTGACCTCATGTCGGAATTAAAGAACCATAAGAAAAAGAACAAACTCGCCGAAGATACCGTAGAGATAAACCGTATAGAAGAGATGGGCGACAGGTGTTACAAAGACGCGATAAGAGAGCTGTTCATAAAAGAAAAAGACCCGATAGAATTGGTAAAGACCAAAGAGATATACAAGGAACTTGAAGACGCCCTCGATAACTGCGAAGACGTTGCCGACTGCGTTCAGGCGATAATAATAACCAAGACATGATCTCCTTTATTATTTAAGAAGGTTTTTTATATTCCCGGGAATATTGAATTTTTTCGATTTTAACCGCCTTAAGGGCGGTTTTTTACTTATGCACGGCGCCAGGATACGCGGCCCGGCCTTCGCGCTTCAGGAACATCCGCCGGGCGGCCGCCGTATAATAAAAGAACAGGGATAAATGCAGCCGGAAATAAGAAAGAGAGCGGGCATGGCAGTTTATAAAAACCATGATTTCTTTGATTTGCTGGAAAGAAGCGCCGGGTTTGCGCTGAAAGCCGCGAAGAAGCTTGAGGAGATGACCGGCGGTATAACTCCTGAAGAACAGGCTGCTGCCATGAACAAGGCAAGACAAGACGCAAACAGGCATATGCAAACGATACGCGATAATCTGGAGGCGGCGTTTATAACGCCTATGGACAAAGACGACATATATAAGATAGCGAAGAAAACTGACGATATTACAGGCAGTATCTGTACGGCGTCCGATAAGATGTGGATGATGAACATAACGCGGATCAGCGTCCCTATGAAAAATATGGCCGCTTACATCGTTGACGCCTGCGAAAAGCTTGCCGCGCTGATGGCGGAAATAAAAGATAATAAAAAGAAAAACAGGACAGGCGGGAAAGCGGCTGAGATAGACGAAGTAAAAAGGATGGGCGGCAGATGTTTCAAAGTCGCAATAAGAGAGTTGTTTATGAAGGAAAGAGACCCTGTTGAGCTGATAAGGAGCAAAGAAATATACGAAGGGCTCAATAGCGCTCTTTTAAGCTGCGGCTGCGCCGCGGACTGCGTGCGGGCTATACTGGCGACCAAGACATGACCCCAAAGATAAAACGGCCAAAGAGCGTTATTGTTTTTTCTTTTAAGGGCTAATAAAAAACTAAAGCTTTTAATGACGGAATAAACATAGAAAGAGCAAGTAAAAAGATACGGACTGCGGAGGAGCTCTATGTTTGAATTATTAAGCATAATCAAAGATCTGCTGTTTTTTGCGGGGTACATTTCGTCAGGGAAGACATTTCAAAAGCCTCTATCGAAAGAAGAGGAAGCCGAGTGCCTGGTTTTATGTGCCAAGGGCGACGAAGAGGCAAAGAACAGGCTTGTTGAGCATAACTTAAGGCTGGTTGCCCATATAGTAAAAAAATATCAGAACACATCCCTCTCCAACGACGACCTAATATCCATAGGCACCATAGGGCTCATCAAAGCTGTCAACTCGTTTATGCCTAAAAAGGGGACCCAGCTGGCGACATACGCCGCAAAATGTATAGAGAATGAGGTATTGATGGCGCTCCGGTCGAGCAAAAAATCAAGATGCGAGGTATCACTCAGCGACCCTATAGGGATAGACAAGGAGGGCAACGAGATATCGCTGATAGATATACTCGGCACGCGCGAAGACCTGGTCTCGGAACAGGCGGAGCTGCGGATACAAACGAAAAAATTATACGGCCTGCTTGGAAAATGCCTTACGAGGCGGGAAAAAGCGGTCATTGAAATGCGTTACGGCCTTGGAGGGCTGCGCCCACAGACCCAGCGCGAGATCGCGAGTAAAACGGGCATTTCCCGTTCATATGTTTCAAGGATAGAGAGCAAAGCGATAGCGAAACTGGCGGAAGAACTCTCGAAAAACTCGGGTTTATAATTATCTGATCGTCAGAGGGGCGCGCAGTTACTAAAACGGCGCCGGGTGCCATATCGTAAAAAATAATTGTCTTAAAACTCAAAATATAATAGAATCTACGTAAATAAAGGAAAAAGCGGTCTGCGGCTAAAGTTTATCGATAAAATGAACGGAGGCTATAGTTTTCGTTGTTAAAAAGTATTCTTGTGGGAATAATTAAAGCATATGGAGAGGCTGCTTATATAATTTAAAAGTAAATGGCGGTATTCAACAGCGTGGAAGGATAATAAGGACGCAGATGAAAAAACATATATTAGTGGTCTCGCAGGCTTTTTATCCGGAACAGTTCAGGATAAACGATATCGCTGCGGAGTGGGTGCGCCGCGGGCATAAAGTTACAGTGCTGACGGGAATACCGAATTATCCCGAAGGCAGGTTTTACAGGGGATACGGCCTGTTTAAAAAGAGGAAGGATGAGTATAAAGGGGCAGAGATAATACGGATACCGATAATACCCCGCTTTCATAACGTCGTGACTCTGTCGCTGAACTATATCTCGTTCGTAATATCCGGATGGTTCTGGAAGGCGTTTACGAAACTAAAAGCGGACATCGTATTTATCAATCAATTGTCGCCGATGACGCAGGCGCTTCCCGGAGTATGGTACGCCAGAAGAAGGAAGATACCATGTTATATATACGTTCAGGACTTATGGCCGGAAAGCGTTGAGGTCATCACAAAAACCAGAAACAGGCTGTTTCTCGGAATCTTAGGGCGCATGGCCGATAAAGTATACGGGAACTGCAATAAGATATTCACGTCTTCGAAAGGATTCATACGTAATATCGCAGAACGCGGCGTGCCGGAAGAGAAGATATACTACTGGCCGCAGTATCCTGAAGACTGCTATTATCCTGCTGACAAAGCGGCAGCAAACGCTCCTGAAATAAAGACGCCTGACGTATTGAATCTTATATTTGCAGGCAACATGGGCGAAGCGCAGGGTTTGTCTATACTTCCGGAAGCGGCAAAGATACTCCGGCAGAAGAAGGCAAAAGTGATGTTCAACATGGTCGGCGGCGGAAGGTTCAGGGACAGGCTTATAAGCCTTATTAAAGAGGCGGGCGTGGGTTCGATGTTCAATTTCGTCGGCAGGCAGCCGGCGGAGAGGATACCCGGACTCATGGCAGCCTGCGACGCCGCGCTCATAATCCTTTCAAAAAGCGTTATCTTTGACCTGACGCTGCCCGCCAAGACCCAGTCGTGCATGGCCTGCGGCTTACCGATAATAGTATCCGCGGACGGCGAAGTACAGCAGAGCGTAAGTGAAGCGGGCGCGGGGCTTTGCAGCCGCGCGGGAGACGCGGAAGCGCTTGCCGAAATCATAGAAAGATTCGGCAAGCTGCCAAAGGCGCAAAAGGACGCAATGGCCGCCAATGCGCTCAAATACTGCCATGATAATTTTTCAAAGGATAAACTGCTCGGCGAGATGGATGGCTACATTGAAGCATTATAAATACAAATGAGGATCATGATTTATGTTTAAGGACAAGACATTGCTTATAACAGGCGGGACCGGGTCGTTCGGCAACGCGGTACTCAGAAGGTTTTTGAAGACTGATGTTAAAGAAATAAGGATATTTTCACGCGACGAAAAAAAGCAGGACGATATGCGCAAAACCTACGCCAGCAGCAAGCTTAAATTTTATTTAGGCGACGTGCGCGACAGCGAGAGCGTAAAAGGGGTTGTCCGCGGAGTAGATTATATATTCCACGCCGCCGCGCTCAAGCAGGTGCCCAACTGCGAATTTTTCCCTCTCGAAGCGGTGAAGACGAACATATTGGGCACTGAGAACGTACTCGCCGCCGCAGTTTTGGCCGGTGTGGAAAGGATAGTCTGCCTTTCTACCGATAAAGCGGCTTACCCCATAAACGCCATGGGAATGTCGAAGGCGCTGATGGAAAAGCTGGTCATTGCCAAAGGGCGCACAAACAGTTCGTCGGGAACTACTATAACCTGCACGCGGTACGGCAATGTGATGTATTCGCGGGGCTCCGTTATACCTTTGTTTGTCGACCAGATAAAAAGCGGCAAAGAGATGACCGTAACGAACCCTAATATGACCAGGTTTTTGATGAGCCTCGACGAAGCGGTAGATCTGGTACTGTTCGCGTTTGACAACGCGCAGCCGGGCGACCTGTTTATACAAAAAGCGCCCGCTTCGACCATAGAAGACCTGGCGAAGGCAGCGGCAAAAGTATTTGAAGTCGAGCCGAGGATAAAAGTAATAGGCACGCGCCATGGCGAAAAGCTTTACGAGACGCTGATGACCGTGGAAGAGAAGGCAAAAGCAACAGACCTGGGAAAATACTTCAGGATACCGGTGGACGACAGGGACTTAAACTACGAGAAATACTTTAACGAAGGGTTAGAAGGAGACGATACGGAATCGTATAATTCCGACAACACCGAAAGGCTGGACGCAGGGCAGGTCGCGGAGAAACTGCTGGAGCTGGACGAGATAAAACAGGAACTGGAAAGCTGGAAAAGCAGATGAAGGTACTAGTGACGGGTGCAAAAGGATTCGTTGGCAGGAACCTTGTATGGGAGCTTAAAAACAGAGGTTTTAGCGGCATATACGAATATGACGTCGATACCGAAAGCTCTTTGCTCGGCCGGTTTACCGAAGACTGCGGATTCGTATTTCACCTTGCGGGGGTAAACCGCACAGACAACGACAGCGAATTCTACGAGGGCAACCGGGATTTCACGCGAAGGCTGATAGATTCGCTTATAAAAAACAATAACCGTTCGCCGGTGCTCCTTACGTCTTCAATAAAGGCGGGTGAAGACAGCGAGTACGGCAAAAGCAAGAAGGCGGGCGAAGACGAGCTTTTCAAATACAGCAAAGAGTACGGCGTGAAGGTATTGGTATACCGCCTGCCGAACCTGTTCGGCAAATGGTGCCGCCCCAACTATAACAGCGTGGTGGCTACGTTTTGCCATAACATTGCGAACGGGCTGCCTATAGACATCCGTAACGCGGAGACTGTGATACCTCTTGTTTATATAGACGATTTGCTGGAAGAATTCATAAATGCGCTTCGGGGCAACGAGACGAAAGACGGCGGGTATTGCAGCGTTCCTGTCAGTTATAAGATATCTCTCGGAAGGCTCGCGGAGCTGCTTTATAGTTTCAGGGACAGCAGGCAGTCGCTGATAACGCCTGATACGGCTGACGGACTGACAAAGAAACTGTACAGCACATATATAAGCTATCTGCCAAAAGGCGGACTGAGCTATCCTTTAAACGTTAAGGCTAACGAACGCGGCTGCTTTGCCGAATTTTTAAAGAACAATGCGGGACAGGTCTCGATAAACGTAACAAAACCAGGCGTGACTAAAGGCAGCCACTGGCATCATACGAAAACGGAAAAGTTTCTTGTGGTCAGCGGGGAAAGCGTGGTAAGGTTAAGGAACATTGCTACGGATGAACTATCGGAGTATCATGTAAGCGGCAAAAAGCTTGAAGTCATAGATATACCGGCGGGATATGCACACAGCCTCACCAATATTGGCGAAGAAGACATGATCGCCGTGATATGGGCCAATGAAGTATTCGACCCGGAAAGATCAGATACGTATTATTCGGAGGTGTAAATTGACGAAACTTAAGGTAATGACCATAGTCGGCACCCGGCCCGAAATAATAAGGCTCTCTTCTACCATAAAGGCATGCGACAGGTATTTTGACCACGTGCTCGTCCACACGGGCCAGAACTGGGATTATGAACTGAACCAGGTATTTTTCGAGGATCTGCGGCTCCGCAAGCCCGATTACAGCCTTGAGTGCGCCGGTAAAGACCTTGGGGAAACGATGGGGAATATCATCGCCGAATCGTACGGGATAATGGAAAGGGTGAGGCCTGACGCCGTTCTTATACTGGGGGATACGAATTCCGCGCTGTCGGCTGTCTGCGCGAAGAGGCTCAAGATCCCGATATTCCATATGGAAGCAGGAAACCGGTGCTGGGACTGGAACGTAAGCGAGATGATAAACCGGAAGATAGTAGACCATATAGCCGATATAAACCTGCCGTATACCGAGAATTCGCGGCGCTATCTTTTGAGCGAAGGCATAGACGGCAAGACGATATTCGTTACCGGTTCGCCTATGGCTGAAGTGATCCGCGACAACAGCGAAATGGTCGACGCGAGCGACGTGCTTTCGCGCCTCGGGCTGGAAAAGGAGAAGTTCATACTGCTTTCGGCCCACCGCGAAGAGAATATCGATATCGAGGAGAATTTTATGTCGCTGATGGCCGCGGTAAACGATATCGCGGAGAAGTACGGCATGCCGGTAATATATTCAACGCATCCGCGCAGCAAAAAATTCATCGAGCAGCGGCAGTTCAAATTCCACCCCCTCGTCAGAAGCTTGCCGCCATTCGGGTTTCCCGATTATGTCAAACTTCAGCGCAGCGCATATTGCGTGCTTTCCGACAGCGGAACGCTTTCGGAAGAAAGCGCGATACTCGGGTTCGCCGCGGTGCTCATACGCACGTCTACCGAGAGGCCGGAGGCGCTCGACGCAGGGAGCGTGATAGTGGGCGGGATCACGGCGAATGACATAGAGCAGGCGCTCGATATCGCCGTCGAGATGAGGGAGAACGGCGAAAAGCCGGGCATCCCGGCCGATTATCAATGCGATCGCGTATCGATGAAGGTAGTCAGGATAATTCAAAGCTACACATCGATAGTCAACAGGACTGTATGGGGAAAAAAGTGAAAAACATACTGGTCTGCGACGTCGCCGCCGGCAAGGCGGGAGCGCTAGCCATCCTGAAAGACTTTTATGACGAGGTCACCGGCAGTAACGCCGACGTCAAATGGATATTCGTTGTCAGCACTCCGAAATTGCCGGATACGAATAATGTTGAAGTGATCCGCTTTCCGTGGGTGAAAAGAAGCTGGCTGCACAGGATATGGTTCGAACAGCTGACAGCCCCCGGCCTCGTAAAAAAGTATAAGGCCGGCCTTGTGTTCTCTTTGCAGAATATAATTATCCCGCGTACAAAAATCCCTCAGGTAGTATATGTCCATCAGCCGCTTCCGTTCATTGAGCACAGGTTCGGATTCAGTGAAAACAGGCTGTTTTGGATATACCAAAATATTATCGCGAAGAAAATATACAGGTCGATACGCGGTTCGCTGAAAACTATAGTGCAGACAAAGTGGATGAAGGAAGCGTGCGTTAGAAAAGCGAAGGCCGGCGAAGACAAAGTGGAAGTGATACCGCCGGTAATAAAAACGGACATTATCCGTAAGTATGCCGATACGCCTGAATACAGGAAAGTATTCTTTTATCCCGCGGCTGCCATCCCGTATAAAAACCATATGGCGATACTCAGGGCATGCGGGCTCATTAAGCGGCGGGGCATTACGGATTATAAAGTTGTTTTTTCGCTCAGCGGACATGAAAATCCTTATTCGGAAAAATTGCTTGCGTATGCGCGGCAGGAAAACCTGAACGTCGAGTTTACCGGCGCTCTTTCAAGGGAGGAAGTTTTCTCTCTTTACGCAACTTCCGTGCTCGTTTTTCCGTCTTTAATTGAGACATTCGGTTTGCCGCTGCTCGAGGCGCGGACGGCGGGAACGATAATAATCGCGTCCGACATGCCATTTTGCAGGGAGGTGCTGGGTAATTACGATAACGCGTATTTCTGCAGCAGCGACGACGCCATTGCCGATATAATGGCAAGATGCATGGAGATGAAGATAAAATATACAGAAACCGTCGAGCTTCCGGCAGAGGAGAAATTAAAGCTCTCCGATCTGCTGCTGAAAATGATATGACCCGGGAGAAATGATGGAGATATTATACGTTTCGTCCGTTCCTTCGAAAAAGGAATTTTACGATATAAAAAGCAGGATCAGAAAGGGCATCAACGTCGCCTCGTACGGTATGAACGAGTCGGGGTTTAAATTCCATTCGCTGATTTTAGACGGACTCAGCGAAAACAACGATATCGATATATTCTCGCTCGTCGGCAGGAGCGTAAGCCATAAAACGCATCGGGGGATAGTATGGAGAGCAAAGGAAGAAGCCGTAAAAAAGAATCTTAATATAAAGCATCTGGGTTTTTTGAATATCCCGGTCATAAAGCAGCTTATAATATGTTTTTCATATTTTTTTAACGTGCTGGCATGGCTTAATAAAAACAGGAGCGATGAAAAATACATAATAGTTGACGCGGCCTATGTTACCGTTATCCCGTTCGTCTTATCGGCGGCAAAAACAGCGCGATGCAAAACGGCCGCCGTATTCTGCGACATATACGAATACATGGGCAATGTTAAAGACGCGCGTGAAACAGAGAATGTAGGAGCGCTGCACAGGCTCCTAAGGGGCATGATGAAGAGGAGCTATAAAAAGCTCAGCGGCTTTATACTTTTAACACAGCAGATGAACCGGGTCGTCAACCCCTTAGGCAAGCCGTATTTGATCGTTGAAGGTTTGGTCGATATCAATATGAAACTGCTCGATAATAAGATAGAGGATAAAGCGGATAAAAACGTTGTAATGTATGCCGGCGCGCTGCGGGAACAGTATGGCCTTAAGAATCTCATTGACGGATTCATGGATTATAAAAATGAAAACGGACGGCTTTGGATATACGGAGCGGGCGATTACGCGGAGAACATAAATCAGGCCGCGCAAGCCGACAGCCGCATAATCTTTTTCGGGCTTGCGGATAACGAAGAAGTTGTTAAGAAAGAAACCATCGCAAGCGTCCTTATAAACCCTAGGCCCGCCGACCGCGAATTCACGCAATATTCTTTCCCGTCAAAGAATATGGAGTATATGGTATCGGGGACGCCCGTTATGACCACGCGCCTGCCCGGCATGCCCGGCGAGTATTACGAGCATATATACACGATAGACGGCAACGAAGCAAAAGACATTACCGAAGCGTTATATGAAGTGTTTTCGCATACAAAAGAGGAACTGCACAGCAAAGGGCGGCGTGCGAAGAGATTCGTTCTCGAGAATAAAAACAACATAATACAGGCGCAGAAAATAACCGGCCTGCTTCAGGGGTTGAAATAATGAAAAGAAGATTAAAAGAAGTTTTTACGGGAGACAGCCCGAACGAGCTGAGATTCAAATTTACAGGGACAGTCAGGTATATACCGCTCATCGTATGCGGGGGCTTCTTTTTGCTGACTATCCTGATCTTCGCTTTCGGGCCTATGGACTGGGAAGTAAGCAACCCGTTTAAATTGTATTCGTTCCTGGCCCTTAGCTGCATTGCGCTGGTTTTGGGGTATGTTTTAGCCGTGAAAAAAGGGCGTGCCGGCGGCAGCCCGCTCAACTTAAGCACGAACGCAGTGCTGATAACCTGCGTTATAGTATTCTTTATAACGTATATACCCATGTGCGTCGCGACGACGGGCAAATGGTATCCGGATATCGTTACCGGCATAACCGACACCGGGAAAGCCTATTATATCTCGAAGTATTTGAGCGTATACGGGCCCAAGATAGTCTTTTATATTAGGATGCTGGTCTATCCGTTTATAATGCTTATAATGCCTGTCACGCTGTTTTTTATGCCCAAACTCACCAAAACAGGAAAGACGCTCGGCATACTGGCGATAGTGCTAAGCGTTTGCCTCAGCGTCAGCCAGGGGGTAAATAAGGCGTGCGCGGACATTACTGCCCAGATAGTCCTCTTCCTGCTGATGCTGATGTTTTCAAACTCCTATAAGGGCTCGAAAGCTAAACACGTTTTAAAGATATGCGGTATCATAATAGTAGTATGCTCTTTGTTTTTTGCCTATTACTCGGCCGCCATGAGGAACCGCGTCGCCTTCGATACCTCGGGTTATTCGGATAAGGATATCGAACAGATATTCAAAGACCCGTCGAAAGATAAAAGAAAATATATAGACGACATGGAAGTGGATAAGATGCTGAATAAAAGCTCGACTTTCAATATCGCGAAAGAAAAAAGCGATTATTTTCTCTTTAAGATAGTTCCGGACAGGCTTAAGCCGTCGCTGTTATATCTTACGAGTTATGTTTCGCACGGGTACAAAGGCCTCTCTATCGCTATGGATAAAGAGTTTACGAGCACTTACGGGCTGGGGTTCTCAGATTTCTTCAGGCACAATGCTTTAAAGCTGTTCGGTCAATCGGATATCGAGGGTGAGATATACAGCCGCACCTATATGGCTAAAACGGCGGAAGAGGGGTGGGTGACCGGAGCCGTGTGGTCGAGCTTCTTTGTTTACCCCGCTTCCGATATATCCTTCCCTGCTACAATACTGCTGGTATTCGTTATCGGGTATCTGTTCGCGCTCAGTTGGAAGGACGCATTGAAGACCGGGAACCCTTTTGCCGTTGTGGTTTTTTTTGCGTTCTGCACTATGATATTCTACTTCTCGGCCAATAACCAGATATTTCAGGGCGGGGAAACTTTTATAGGTTTCACCACCATGATAATAATATGGCTTATTTCAAGAGCGGCGCTTTTGCGGCGTGAAAAGAAGCAAAGGGTTTGATATATGCCGATAAAAGAGAAAGGCCCGGGCAGCAGCGAAGTCCGCTCGGGAGTAAAAAAAATAACCGGAACCATAGTTACCCAGGCCCTTGTTTTAGGCTTGTCCGTAATTACGGGCTTTATTCTGCCCGGCAAAATGGGGCCCGAGATGTACGGGTATTTCCAGATATATATCTTTTACCTTGCGTATATAAACCTGTTCGGCCTCGGGTGGGGTGACGGTATCGCGCTGTATTACGGCGGATATGATTATAAGGAATTGCCTTTTGACCGTCTGAGGAGCGCGATGCGGTTTTTCCTCGTTTACCTGATTGTCGTGACAGGCATATTGTTTGCCGCTTCTTCGCTTATAAGCGGAGAGCAATACAGAAATGTTTATCAGATGCTCGCGGTAAACGTGCCCCTCGTATGCCTTCAATGCGCTATACTGAGCGTATTCCTGTCGGTCAACCGGACGGCTGTATATAATGTCGTCAACCTGTCGGCGAAGGTACTGACTATAGCCTTTTATCTGGCGCTAATCGTTGCCGGGATAACAACGTCGGAATATATGATATACTCCGACACTGCCGCCAGAGTCATTATCACTATCGCCTGTATCGTATTGGCGCGGAAGTTCATATCCGGCAAAACTTCTATAAAGCCCGGCATATCCGAATTTGCCGAGAAATCGAAAGCGGGCATAAATATCACGCTTGCCATAATAGCATCCACGTTTATTCCCGTGGCGGGGCGCGTTATCATTCAATTAAACGAATCTATCGCCGTCTACGGCATATACTCTTTCGCGATGACGCTGCTGACTGTGGTAATAGTTTTTACAAACGCGGCGGGAACGGTATTCTTTCCGCTTTTAAAGCGCCTTCCCGAAGACAAGCTGCCGGTGTATTACGGGAAGTTCTCGTTTATCTGCGATACGCTTGTCTATACAGCGCTGCTCGCGTATATACCGCTGTTTATAATAATAGAAAAGCTCATGCCGGAATACGTTACCGTCCTCGCCTATATGCACATACTTCTTGTCATGTGCGTTCCTCTGGGAAAGATGCAGCTGCTCGTAACGCCTTACTATAAGGCGGCGCGGCTTGAAAGGCCCTTCTTTGCCGTAAACATCGTCGGCGTCATAGCCATGATAGGCGCAACGGCCGCGGTATACTCGATATTCATGTCAGTCGTCTCTGTAGCAATATGCTCGGCAATAGTGCTCACCATATGGACAGTAATGACGGAAAGGTACATGATAAAGAAAATCGGCAGCGCTTTTGATAAAACAAGCCTGTTTATTCAATCGATAATGATGGCGGGCTTCGTTATCGCGGGGTCGTTCGGGAATCTATATATATTCGCTGCTATATACGGCTTTATTCTGGCCGTATACCTGACATTTTTCAGAAAGAAGGGAATGGAGATAATAAAGCTGTTTAAGGACACCCCGGCTGCTTAAGGCAGCGGCAGGAAGATATTTCTGCGGGGAAAAAGCTTATGGGCATTGGCGCGTACTGGAAGCCGACGCTCCGTCTGCCGCTACTATAATAAATTTAATATTAATGAGAAAACCGGTCTTATTTCGACAACTTATCCGGGTTTACAGGAGTAATATATGTGTAATGTGAATAACACAAAAAAATACTTGTTAAAGGGATACCATGCTTGATCTGGTTTTTTCAGTAACGCTGTCGTTTTTGATATCTTTGTTTTTGACGCCGCTCATGATACACATCGCGAAGAAGAAGAATATAATGGATATGCCTTCCGGCAGGAAAGCGCATACCGAGCCCATGCCGCTTTTAGGGGGCGCGGCCATTTACGCCGCGACGGTCATATCGTTTATACTCTTCACAAAGTCGAGCGAACCGTACGTGCTGCCCATACTTATCGCCGGCGCAACGGGCGTCTCTTTCATGGGCTTTATAGACGACATACTGTCACTTGGCGCAAAAAGAAGGCTTGCAATACTTTTTTTGATCGCGCTTATCGTATTCTTCGCGTGCATACAGTTCTATTTCTACGACCAGTATATTATCAGCAGGAACCCGCTCAATATCGTTATCTTTTCCGTTTTCATACTCGTATGGATCGTCGGTATAACGAACGCTATCAATTTCTCCGACGGGCTTGACGGATTAGCCAGCTACCTTTCAATAGTTTCGGCGATATCGTTCGCGATACTGTTCGCCTACCAGGGGCGCGACATGCTCGCCCTGCCCATGGCGCTCGCGCTTATAGGGGCCATCGCGGGCTTCATTCCCTATAACAGGAACCCTGCCATGATATTTATGGGCGATACGGGGAGCATGTTTATCGGCTTCACGCTCAGCCTGCTGTCACTATCGAGCGTAAGGCATGAGAATACGCTGTTCGCCATAATAGTCCCGATATACCTGCTTATAGTGCCCACCCTCGATATGGCTATGTCGATACTCAGGCGCCTGCTGTCGGGGAAACCGATAATGGCGCCCGATAAGATGCATTTCCATCATCAGCTCAACAAGCGGTTCCATAACCATATAGTCGTTGTTATAATACTGTCTTCCATACAGATACTCTTTTCCGCCGCCGGGATATTTATATTTATATACAAAGCCTTTATCCTGGGCTGGGTAGTGCTGGCGGCGATAGTTCTGCTGGTCACTGTATACACCGCCGTTTCCTCTTTCAGGCATAGATCCGACAGCAGCGCGTGACCTGCCATCCTGCTATTTCTGCGGGGCTATGTGTATCCATGTGTTTCCGGGGAGCAGGGCTATCCGGTTTCCGCTCCCGTCATAAAATATCGTATTGCCGTCTGCTGACTCCCTTTTCCAGCCGCCTTTTATCATTTTGCCGCCTATATAGAAGTCCGCCTTCCCTTCGCCCACAAGGTTCCAGAGTTTTATCTTTAAACTCATATGATAAGTGCTGTACAGCACTATAAGATTCTTTACGATGACCTGTTTCCCGGTCTCGGCGGATTTGAACGCCTTGCCGTTCATAAACCTAAGATAGGCGTTTTTCTCAGGGTCGTATTTGTAGGATACATAATCCGCGTCGTTTGAGCACAGGGCAAGATTTATTTCCGAAACAATATCTCCGGGATATTGGGCGCCCCCGTCGAACAGCCAGCCGGGCGGCTGCGGCTGGTAATTATAAAGCGCCTGGGCTTTAAGGGGGTTGCCTACAACGTTATGGGGCGCGCCTATAGTTTTAGCCCTGTAATAATAGGCGTTCCATTTTCCTTTAAGCCCGTCGACGTCGATCTTCAATTCATCGTACAGCTCATGCCCGTAAAAGCTGTAGTCGCTGTGGTCGTCGGTAGCGCCAGACCCGCCGTAGTGCATAAAAACGGAGCCCCATTCGTGCTGTATGAACAGGAAAGGGACCCGGCCGCTGCGCACCGGCATTATCTTTTCAGGAACGTTATCGGAGAATACGCATATAAAACGCGTAATGCTGCCTTCCACCGGCACCTCGTAAACGACGTCGGCCGTCTGAAGCCCGGTTTGCGGGCGCGCTGCCGGCGAGTTTTCAATAACAGCCAGAACAGGCTTATAATCGCCCTCATACGGCAGCCCGGTGGTGTAAGATATTTTTTGAGGTTCGGGAGTGGGCGCAGGTATTGGTGTTGGCGTCGGAGAAGGCGTCGGAGAAGGCGTCGGCGAAGGCGCCGGGGCAGCCGTAAAAGCTATTGGAGAAGGAGTTGGAACAGCGGCCGGCGAACGTTCCGCCGGATGCAGATAATACGCGCCCGCGGCAATAACGGCTATAAATATTACAATTGCGGCAATGACTCGTTTCATTTTTTCCCCATAATAAAATATTGCTTATCTATTTTAAACTATTATATCATTTGCAATGTATTTTTGGTCCAAGGTTTTATGATATCGATCCTGCAATACACCATGTTCTTTTTTTGGTATTCGTTTTTATAAAATGCTGGACTTTAAACATATGTAATGGTTTAATATTCCGTGAAGGAGACGCGATGATATATTTCGGGCCTGCGGGCAATTCGGACAGCTTTTATGCCGAGGGGCACAAACATACGACCGAGGCATTCCAGTGGATAGCCAGGATGGGGCTTAACGCATTTGAATATTCATTCGGGCGGGGCGTTAACATACGGCAGGAAACTGCCCGCGAGATAGGGCTTAAAGCCGCTGAGGCGGAAGTCATATTAAGCGTCCATGCCCCGTATTATATTAACCTCGCGACGCCGGAGCCGGACAAAGCGAAAGCTAATGTAAGATATCTCATGGAGTCCGCCCGGGCCGCAATATGGCTGGGCGCGCGGCGCGTTGTGTTCCACGCGGGCTCCCAAGGGCTTTTCGGCAAAGAAGAAGCTTTCGGGCGTACGAAGCAAGGGCTTATAGCCGCCGTAGACGCTCTTAAAAACGAAGGCTTATGGGAGATCGAGCTTTGCCCGGAAACCATGGGCAGGGTAAAGCAGATAGGCGACCTCGATGAGGTAATCGAGCTTTGCGGGATAGACGAGCGCATAGTGCCGGCGATAGATTTCGGTCATCTTCACGCGAGGGGCAGAGGGGCGATAAATACCGAAGAAGATTACGCGTGCATACTGGACAGGCTTTCAGACGAGCTTGGAGGCTACCGCGCGAAGCGGTTCCATGTGCATTTTTCGAGGATAGAATATACCGCGGCAGGGGAGAAAGCGCACAGGACTTTTGCGGATACGCAGTTCGGGCCGGATTTCCGGCCGTTGGCAGGGCTCATAGCCAAAAGAGGGCTGGAGCCGGTATTGATATGCGAGTCGAAAGGGACTATGGCCGAAGACGCAGCTGATATGAAAAGACAGTATACGGAGGAACTTGAAAAGCTATGAGGATACAAAAGCTCAGGGAAGCGATGCAAAAGGCGGGGGCGGACGCCGCGCTTATTACATCGGATAAAAACGTAAGATATTATTCGGGTTTTTCGGGAAACAGCAGCCAGCTTCTTATAACGCCGGATAAAAAGCTGTTCTTTACGGATTTTCGGTATTCGGAGCAGGCGGAAGCCGAGACCGACTTTACCGTGGTCGAAACAAAAGCGAACGAGCGGGTAAAAACTATATTCGAATACGCGAATAACAATAAGGTTATAAAACTGGGCGTCGACCTTTCGGAAGTATCGCATTATTCATACAAGAGTTACCTTGAATACGCTGACGAGGAAAATATAATCGACCTGTCACCGGCCGTAAGCGCCCAGAGGGCGGTCAAGGACGAAGGGGAGATAGAGCTCATAGCCAAAGGCGCGAAGCACAACGACGAGCTGTTTGCTCATCTTTGCGGGTTATTAAGACCGGGAATAAGCGAACTCGATATCAAAGCTGAGATAGTTTATTATATGAACAGGCACGGAGCCGATACCGCTTTCGACCCGATAGTAGCTTCAGGGCCCAACTCCAGCCTGCCGCACGCAACGCCGACCTCGAGGAGGATAGCCGCGGGGGATCTCGTGACGATGGATTACGGCTGCAGGTTCGGCGGTTACTGCTCCGACTTTACAAGGACCGTCGCGATTTCATATATAGACAAAGACATGCAAAAAGTATATGATATAGTGAATATCGCGGCTGCGAGGGCATTTAAGGTACTAAAAGCCGGCGCAGCAGGTAAAGAGGTTGACGGGGCTGCGAGGGACATGATAGCGGAAGCGGGGTACGGCGATGCTTTCGGCCACGGGCTGGGGCACGGGGTAGGGCTGTTTATACACGAAGCCCCTACGCTGGGCGCTCTATCTGAAGAGATACTGGCACCCGGTAATGTAGTGACAGTTGAGCCGGGCATCTATATAAAAGGCAAATACGGCGTGCGCATAGAGGATATCTGCGTCGTAAGGAACGGCGGATTCGAGAATCTCTCGGCAGCGCCGCGGGATATGATAATTATTTAAAACTTGGAGGAAAGTATGGTTTCAGCCGGAGAGTTCAGAAAAGGTATAACGATTGAGATAGACGGGCAGGTCTGGGTAATCGTAGATTTCCAGCACGTCAAACCCGGAAAAGGCGCAGCGTTCGTGCGCACGAAGATGAAGAACATAATGCAGGGCAACGTGCTTGAAAAAACGTTCAACCCGACCGAGAAGTTCGAGAACGCGCATGTAGATAAGAAAGATATGCAGTACCTCTATAACGACGGAGAGCTGTATTACTTCATGGACAACGAGACGTACGAGCAGCTTCCGCTGAACAAAGAGAAGGTGGAAGACGCTATGAACTTCGTCAAGGAGAACATGACCGTTACCATCAAATTCTTCAAGGGCGAAGCGTTTTCGGTTGAGCCGCCTAACTTCGTCGAGCTTCAGATAACCTCAACTGAGCCGGGCTTTAAGGGCGACACAGCCACCGCGGGCAACAAGCCGGCCATACTCGAGACGGGTTACAAGATAAACGTGCCGCTTTTCATAAACGAGGGCGACCTCATACGCGTGGACACGCGCACGGGCGAGTACATGGAAAGAGCGTAAGGCAGACATTCAAAGGCCCGGTTTAATACCGGGCTTTTTATATTTATCCAAAACTTGACGCGGGAACGTTTTAATATTAACATTACACTAATAAATATACAGGAAATATACAGCGCTGAAGGAGGCGAACGCTCTTGAAAAAGGAAGGCACTTATTCCGATATAACGCCGGAGATACTTGGGCTGACAAAGCTGTGCGAGAAAAGCAGCGTTATAGACCCTAAATTCTACGAGCAATACGACGTAAAGCGCGGCCTTAGGGACTTAAGCGGCAAAGGCGTGCTTACCGGACTGACCGAGATATCCGAGATCCGTTCCTACAGGATGGAAGAAGGCCGGCAGGTACCCTGCGAAGGCAAGCTTTATTACAGGGGGATAGACGTAGAGCGTATAGTGGAAGGGATAGTGCGCGAAGGGCGGTTCGGGTTCGAGGAAGTGACTTATCTCCTGCTGTTCGGGGAGCTGCCCGCCGAGGATGAACTCAAACGCTTTTCCGGTATGCTGGCGGAATACCGTACGCTTCCCACTAATTTCGTGCGCGACGTTATACTTAAAGCGCCCACAGCCGACATGATGAACACTCTTGCGCGCAGCGTCCTCACGCTGTACGCTTACGACGAGAACGCAAACGATATAAGCATTCCCAACGTACTCCGGCAGTCGATTTCGCTTATCGCGAATTTCCCGGTGCTGTCGGTATACGGTTATCAGGCATACCGCCACTATTACTGCGGGCAGAGCCTTGTTATACATACCCCGCAGCCCGGGCTTTCGACCGCCGAGAACATACTCTATATGCTGCGGGCCGACAGCAAATATACAAAGACAGAGGCGCTGATACTCGACATAGCGCTGGCGCTCCACGCGGAGCACGGCGGCGGCAACAACTCGACGTTTACGACCCATGTAGTGACCTCGAGCGGCTCCGATACTTACTCTACCATAGCGGCCGCCCTCGGGTCCCTTAAAGGGCCGAGGCACGGTGGGGCTAATATAAAGGTCATCCAGATGTTCGAGGATCTGAAAGAAAACGTTAGCGACTGGAAGGATGAAGACGAGGTGAGGGCGTATCTTGCCGCGCTGCTCCATAAAGATGCGTTCGACAAGTCGGGGCTTATCTACGGCATGGGGCACGCCGTCTACTCGCTTTCCGACCCGAGGGCAACGGTATTAAAATCGTTCGTAAAAAAGCTTTCCGACGAAAAGGGTATGCATGACGAGTTCAAACTCTATTCGCTGGTCGAGAGGCTGGCGCCCGAGGTCATAAGCAGCGAGCGCAGGATATATAAAGGCGTAAGCGCCAACGTGGATTTTTACAGCGGTTTCGTATACCACATGCTTGGGCTGCCGCTCGAGCTCGTAACGCCGATATTCGCGATAGCGCGCATATCCGGCTGGAGCGCGCACCGCATAGAAGAACTGGTGGGCGCGGGCAAAATAATACGCCCGGCGTACGAGAGCGTGGCCTCACGCAGGGAATACGTCCCGATAGAAAAAAGGGAGCCTGACGGCGGCGTGTAACAAGTTATACGCAGGTAATTTTGAGGCGCGATAACTGGTAGCGTTCTGGATTGCCACGCAAGCTCGCAATGACGAGGCGGCTTGCTTCGCAACCGCCATCACTTCGTTAAAACGGTAAATAGGCGATTCTCTCATTCATTGAGAGGAACGACGCGACGAAGTAAAACAGCGGATAAACAAGCAGTACGATGGATCCTACTAATAACGTTCTGGATTGCCACGCAAGCTCGCAATGACGATTGCTTTGCAATCGGTTGCTATGACGACTATTACTTCTGTTTGCGATGACGCTTCGCGTCACCGTCATTGCGAGGATGCTGAGGATTCAGCGACGAAGCAATCCAGAACCGAGACTGCTAAGACGACTGATATTTAACTACAGTTCGGAATGATTGCACAGGAAGAAACTTTTAGAATGATAATATAGTATCTATAAGCAGCAGGCGGTTCCCTCCGTCATTGAGAGGAGCGAAGCGACGTAGCAATCCAGAATAGAAAAGGGCTGATTTGATGAGACGGGATATGAATGGTTATGTATATATATTATTTTGCAAACAGAATGGCACTTTATATATCGGCGTAACTTCGGACTTGATAAAGAGAATATATGAGCATAAAAATAAGCTGGCGAAAGGATTTACTTCAAGATATGGGGTGGACAAGTTGGGATACTATGAAGTTTTTGAAAGTATAACAGATGCGATCGAGAGAGAAAAACAGATAAAAGACTATTCGCGGAAGAAAAAGCTCGCATTAATCGAGAAGGGCAATCCCGAGTGGAGAGATTTATACAATGATTTATTGTGAGCAGATGTTATTACGAGAGCGAAGCAGAAGTAATTCAGAAAACAGATAGGTTATGAGCATACTCAACGTAACGTTCTGGATTGCCACGCAAGCTCGCAATGACGATTGCTTTGCAATCGGTTGCTATGACGACTATTACTTCTGTTTGCGATGACGCTTCGCGTCACCGTCATTGCGAGGATGCTGAGGATTCAGCGACGAAGCAATCCAGAACCGAGACTGCTAAGACGACTGATATTTAACTACAGTTCGGAATGATTGCACAGGAAGAAACTTTTAGAATGATAATATAGTAACTATAAGCTGTAGGCGATTCTCTCCTTCATTGAGAGGAACGACGCGACAAAGTAAAACAGCGGATAAACAAGCAGTACGATGGATCCTACTAATAACGTTCTGG
>CAZDZY010000006.1:337-24587 GCA_964510055.1 uncultured Christensenellaceae bacterium | reverse complement strand
TTCGCGTCACCGTCATTGCGAGGATGCTGAGGATTCAGCGACGAAGCAATCCAGAGCCGAGACTGCTAAGACGAGTGTCGTAATGACGATATGAATGCACGACGAAGCAAACGGGAGGATAAACAATAGCGTAGAATAATACCCCCGATAATGCTCTGGATTGCTACGCAAGCTCGCAATGACGATTGCTTTGCAATCGGTTGCTATGACGACTATTACTTCTGTTTGCGATGACGCTTCGCGTCACCGTCATTGCGAGGATGCTGAGGATTCAGCGACGTAGCAATCCAGAACCGGAACTGTTAAGACGAGTGTCGTAAAGTCAATATAACTCACCTCAAAGCCTTATCCAATACCTCTGCAGCACCCTGCCCTCGTGCTCTACCTCGTTTTCCAGGACGCCGCCGTTTTTAGTTATCACCTTTGCCGAAGCAGTGTTGCTTTTGTTGCAGCTGAGCAAGACTTTTTCCATGTTCATTTCGCGGCATTTCCCCAAAGTAATGCGAAGGGCTTCGGTAGCGTATCCTTTGCGCCTCTCGTCAGGCCTTATGCCGTAGCCAATGTTGCCCCAGTACGCCAGCAGGGCCTCGTTGAGATAATGCCTTATGTTAACCGCGCCGACCAGTTTATCAGTATCCGGTCTATATACCCAGAACGTCGCGTTCGGCACAAAATTACCGTCGATATCGATGCCCTTGGAGTAGTTTTCAATTTTTCTCACAAACGCCTCAAAATCCGAGCAGTCCATTTTCAGCACCCAGGGGGCCAATTCCTCGCCTGTGGATCTCCAGTAATCGATCATCTCGATATATTGTTTTTTGTATTTTTTATCGGGTCTGACAAGATCCATAACGCACCTCAGCAAGATTTGTTTCATTATAACATATATTAACTGCTCGTTAGTATAAACTTTTGTGGCCGGGCGGAATGAATAGCTTTCATACGTTTATATTCTTTGTATGGGTATTGTATAGCAAACAATGCCTTTCAGCCTTTTATCGTTGTTGTTATGTTCGTAGCCCGATATGCTCAGACACCGGAATATCAGAAGGGATGTAAAATCGCTGAGATAATCATACGTGAATTTAACTATTAATATATTTATTGTAGAATCCCCGAAAAGCCGGTTTTTTCGGAGTGGTTAAAGAATATTAGGGAGGAATAGTCATGTTTAAAAAGATACTGGCTGCGGTTTTATCGGCCGTGATGCTGTTGCTATGTTTGGCCGCCTGCGGCGAAGCAAAGGAGGACGTTTACGACGAGATCCCCGCGGCTAATGTCCCCGACCCCGATATGAGGCAGACCGTGCTCTATTATGAGGACGATTACGGATTCGTCGTGCCTGTAATGAAGGAGATAAAATGGGTAGAGGGCATAGGGGCCGCGGCGGTAAGCGAGCTCAAGGCCAACCCGGACGCGGACGCGGGCATGGAATACTTAGGGCTTAACCCGATACTCTCGGCAGATACTGAGCTTTCGCTCAATATCAAGGACGGAGCCGCAACCATAAAGCTCAGCGAAAACGCGATAGCCGCACAGGACGCCGTGGGCGAGATGAACAAGGTCATGGCGCTTGTAAACACGCTTACGGAATTTCCGACGATAGATACGGTAAAGATAATACAGGAGGGCGCCGGCGGCAAGCTCGCGCACGGCACGGACATAAGCAAAGCGTTTTCTACATTCGACCTCAATGTAATGACCGCGCTTTCCGAAGAGGACCTTAAAAACGCCTCAAAGGTTATGCTTTATTTCGAAGACGAGACCGGGGCGGCGATAGTGCCCGTAACGAAATATATAGGCGGGGAAGCCGACGCCTTTGCCGCGATGAGCGAACTCGTAAAGGGGCCGGGATGCCACGGGATCAGGAGCGCTTTCCCCGAAAACACGAAGCTGCTTAACGTCGACGTTGATAAAGCCGGGGTCGCGACGATAGAGTTTTCCAGCGAGTTCATGAAGATAGCCGAAAAACCTGAAAAAGAAGCGAAACTCATAAAATGCATAACGTTTACTTTAATGCAGTTTGACAATATCGACGAGGTGCGTATACTGGTAAATGGGAAGGAATACAAATCCACTTCTGAGGCTACGATGTCAACGAAGTTCGTAAACACTATGGAATAAAGAAGGTTTTACAGATGATCAGGGAGGACGGACGCGGCGAGCGCGACCTGCGGGATATAAAGATAACCAAGTCGTTCATGAGGAACGCGCACGGCAGCGCTCTCATAGAATGGGGAAACACGGGAGTGCTCTGCACCGCGATGTATACCGCCGGCGTGCCGCCCTTTATTGATGGGAGTGAGCGGGGGTGGCTCACCGCCGAGTACGCTATGCTTCCGGCGAGCACCAGGCAAAGAAAACCGCGGGAGATAAAGTCTCCCGACGGCAGGAGTACGGAGATAAGCCGCCTTATAGGCAGGTCGCTTAGGAGCGTATTCGACTTGAAAGGCGTTGCGGGATATACGATAAATATCGATTGCGACGTTATAGACGCTGACGGCGGAACAAGGACGGCCGCTATAACGGGCGCATACATAGCGCTTGAGCTTTGCATGCGCAGGATGGTATCGGAAGGGCTGATAGGAAAGACGGCGCTAAAGGACGGCGCAGCCGCGGTGAGCTGCGGCATAGTCGGCGGCAAGCCGGTCTGCGATCTGTGCTACGCGGAAGACAGCAAGGCTGAAGCTGACATGAACGTAGTCATGTCGCATAGCGGAGGCATAATCGAAATACAATGCACGGGGGAAAAACGCCCCATCTCCCGCAGGGAGTTCAACAAGCTTATGGAATATGCGGGAGAAGCCATATTTAAGATCGGCGGTATCCAAAAGAAGATATTGGAGCAAAGCGAATGAGCAGGCTTGTGATAGCTACCAATAACCCGGGCAAAGTGCGCGAGATCAAAGCCATACTCGGCGGGTTTTACGACGAGATACTGTCGCTGAAAGACGCCGGCATAATACTCGACGTTGTCGAGGATGGAAACACGTTCGAAGAGAACGCAACAAAAAAAGCGCTGCAGGCGTTCGGTATAACCGGATGCGACACGCTTGCCGACGATTCGGGGCTGTGCGTGGAGGCGCTCGGCGGAGCCCCCGGAATATATTCCGCTCGGTACGCCGGCGAAAACGCGTCGGATATCGATAACAACAATAAGCTCCTGTGGGAGATGCGCGGGCAGAAAAACAGAAAAGCGAAGTTTACCTGCGCAGCAGCGCTCGTTATTGGCGGTGAAGTGATTACGGCGAGCGGAGAGACAGAAGGGACGATAGCCCTTGCCCCGCAGGGCGAAGGGGGATTCGGATACGACCCCCTTTTTATTTCGGACGAATTCGGACAAGCCTTCGGGGAACTCCCCGAAGGCATAAAGAACGGCATAAGCCACAGGTCGCGCGCGCTCGCGGCGCTTAAGGGAAAAATAGCGGAGCGCAGCGGATGAAGATACTCGTGATGAGCGACACTCATGGACATAAGGCGAATATCGAAAAAGCGCTTCAAAAGTACCCGGATATCGACTGCATAATACACCTCGGCGATTACGCCAGGGACGCTGAACACTTAAAGAAGCTGACGGACAAGGAAGTATACTCTTTAAAAGGCAATTGCGACGTCTCGAGCGACGCGAAGCAGGAGCTCGTATTGACCGTGGACGGAAAGAAGATACTCGCACTGCACGGGCACCAGCAATGCGTTAAGACCTCGCTGCTGCCGCTCGGGCTTTACGCCATACAAAAGGGAGCGGATCTCGTTCTCTTCGGGCACACGCATATTCCTGTGGAAGAGCCGTACGCAGATGTGATATTATATAACCCCGGAAGCCTCGGGGAACCGAGGGGGCGAAAGCCATCGGTAGGTATTATTGCTATAGAAAATGGGAAAATTAAGATAACCAGAGGAACGGTTTAGTAACTATTGATTAAATGAGGTATGCCCCATTGGCGAGATGGTTTTGCGGCCTGCAAGGAATGAGACCGCAAGAATAGCAGCGCTATTTCAAGGTTTCATTACACAGCAGGACACAAAACCGGCCGTTAAGGCTGTATATGTCATCGGTATATACAGCTAATGCGGCATTCCGAATTAATCAATGGTTACGGTATAGGAGGAAGGCGATGGGCATCAGGTTTCAATCGGCGGTATTGATCACGGACGATATCGCGAAGATGAAAGAGTTTTATACAGAAATCCTGGGGCAGGCTGTGGAGCACGATTTCGGCGGATGCGTCATATTCGAGTCAGGCCTCTCGATATGGCGTTTAGAAGAAAACCACGCTCTCGCAAAAGCGCTGGGGAACGGCATTAAAACAAGAAAAAACAACGGCCTCGAAGTCTGCTTTGAGACCGAGGAATTTGTAGTTGAGGCGCCGAAGCTTAAGAGCAAAGGCATAAAACTTATACACGACGTAGCCGAGGAAGAGTGGGGGCAGCGCACTATACGGTTTTACGACCCGGACGGCAATATAGTTGAATTGGGCGAAAGCATGGCGGGGTTCTGCAAGAGGCTGTTCCGCTCAGGGCTCAGTATATCCGAAGTGTCCCGGAAAACCGGCATATCGCAGAGAATGGTGAAGGAATATCTAAAGTAACAGATCGTTTACCGGTCAGCTGTCTTCAACTGATCGGTTTTTCTTTTCCCAGCACGTTTTCTATAGTTCCGGTAAGAAAGTTCTCCCATCCATATGTCTCATACTCGGTTCTCCTGTTTTCCCTTGCCTGTTTACTGTTGCCTACGTAATCAGGTTTTCTGCCTATCTCGATACAGATCGACCGGAAATTTTCGTTTACAGGCTTATAATACTGCAACTGGTCGTCCATGTCATGAAATAAGATAAGCGGCGTTTCAACGCCGTCAATATCTAAAGCCATACGTCCGAGCGCGTAGCTGTATATAAAGCCCTCTGAAACCGACCGCGCGTAATCGGTCAGAGTTCCCCCGTAACCGTCGAATCCATACACAAGGTTCTCCTGCCGCAGCGGATAACCGTCCTGAAGCAGGGAGTTATTCATTACCGCAAAGTCTTTTGAAAGGCTGTCGCTTTCCCTTGTTACGAATCCCTTGTTATAATACGTTCCGCCACCCATCTGGTGAAGGTCTATATAGAGATAAGCCCGCGGCACATAATAGTTGAACCATTTTATCATAGCCTGCGTCTCGATCTCCGACCCGAGGTTATCCCCCGAAAAAAAGTCGGGGCCGGGTTCTGAGGAAAAGTTTTTGTACAGCTCGACGCCGGCTGCATGCTGGCCCGCGTTGACCGAAGGCATAGCCCTGTTGAGGTCCACGCCGTTTGCGTTGGATTTCTGTTTCCCGTTACCGCCGTCGATTATCATTTCCCGCCCGTCCGGATTGACTAGCGGAACGGCAACGATAGTGACGCTTTCAAGCAGCGATCTTACATATGGGTCTTCGGCGGCCCGCTTTATCGTGTCGTTTAAAAACTTTACCATATAATCGGCGCCCGCGAATTCCCGAGCGTGAACGTTTCCGGTAAGCATTATAACGGGCTTGTCAGCTGCGGGTGCCTGTTCGCTGCCGAGATCGACTTTGACCATGTAGATCTTTCTGCCCTGTTCGCTGTTTCCTATAATCGATACTTCGACGCCTTTGTATCTATCGAGATTCAATATATATCTTTCTATGGCTTCATAGTCCATCGTTTCGCTTAAATCTATCGTCATATCTTCGGGGCTGCCGGGAGTATCGAGCGCCTTCCATTCGAGCGACATCGCTTTATCATAGTCTTCGGGTTTCATGCCCGCTACAGTCATGCTGCCCGATTTTTTATATGTTTTATTTATCTCGTCAATCGAAAGCAGCGGCAGCTTTTGCCCGGTCTTTACTTCTTTAATAACCGCGGCAGGTTCAGGCGCGGTACTAACGGACGGAGTTGGCTGCGGACTCACGATATTAAGTGCAGGTGAAGCTTCGGGTTCGCGGCTTGCAGCGGATGAAGACGGCGCTGCGGTATCCTGGCTGAAAGCCGGAATACTTCCGGCAGAAAAAAATTTAAGCGCAATTATTACGCCTACGCCTGCCAGCAATGTGAGGCCGATCATTATTACCGGTATCCTTTTTTTACTGTTCTTGTCTTTATCCAATATGAATTACCCCGAATCAAACACCGGCCATATGGCTGAGTTCGTCAGTTTTTTCTTTACCCAGCACATTCTCGATAGTGCCGGTGAGAAAGCTCTCCCAGCCGTATTTGTTGTACTCTTTCTCCCTGTACTTTCTTGCTGTTTTACCCGGGCCCCGGTTTACCCGGTATCTTCCTATTTCTATGGTGACATATTTGAAATTGCCGTTCAAAGGCTTGAAATATTGTTTACAATCGTCGATATCCTTATAGTAGATCAGCGGCGTTTCAATACCGTCCGCATCCAGCACCATCCTTCCGAGGGCATAGCTGAAGATATACCCTTCGGCGACAGATTTCGCGTAATCAGTAAGCGTGCCGCCGTCGCCGGCCAGGCCGTATTTCCCTTTTTCCGTTCTCAAGCGGTAACCTTTTCTCAACAGTAAATTATTTTTTACGGCGAATTCTTTTGATAGCTTGTCGCCTTCATCCGATGTAAAGACCTTGTTATAGAGCGAGTACCCTCCCTGCTGGTGAAGGTCGATATACAGATCGGCTGTGGGAACGTAATAGTTAAACCATTTTATCATCGCCTGGGTCTCGCTTTCGGTCCCGAGGTTATAGCCCGCGAAAAAATCATTACCCGGCTTGGTGGAAAAATCCTTGACGCGCTTAACCCGTTTTGCCAGCTGGCCCGCGTTTATTGACGGCATCGCCCTGTTTAAGTCTACTCCGTTAGCGTTAGATTTGCGGGCTCCCTTTCCCGATTCGGCTTTTCCTGTCGCTATCAGCATTTCCCGCCCGTCGGGGTTTACCAGCGGCACGGCAACGATGACTGCTTTTTCAAGCAGGAGCTTCGTATATGGATCGCGGTCGGCTTTCTTTAAGGTATCGTTCAGGAATTTCACTATATATTCGGCTCCCGCGAATTCTCTCGCGTGAACGCTTCCGGTAAGCATTATTACAGGTTTTTTACCGTCGGGTTCCGGCATAACGCCAAAATCGATCTTTACCATATATATATCCCGGCCCTGCTCGCTCTGTCCGATAACGGAAACTTCTACGCCCTCGTATTTGTCAAGGTTAAATATGTAATTCTGAAAAGCCGCATAATCCATCAGATCGCTCAGGTCGACGGTTAAGTCCTGCGGCTCCCCGGGTGTGTTAAGCACTCTCCACTCTAAAGACACGGCCTTATCGTAATCTTCGGGCTTCATGCCCGCTATGGTCATTTTGCCGTATTCTTTATAATTCTCGTTGATCTCGTCCAAAGACAGCAAAGCCTGCTTTTCTCCCGTTCTTACCTGGTTTTGAACAGTATCTGTCTCCGGAACGGAACTCACCGACGCCTCGGGCTGCGGCTCCTCATCGATTTGGACAGAAGGCGAACTTTTAGCCTGATTTTCGGAGACTGCCGGGGTTTCGGTTTCAAGATTTTCAGTTGCGGCGGCGGCCGTAGTATCGCCCAGGCCAAATGCCGGTACGTTTTCGCCGGCCGAAAACCCAAGCGCCAGTATTATCAGTGTTCCCGCCAGTAAGCAAAGGCCGATAGCCTTTACAGGTATACTTCTCTTATTCCTGTCGTTATTCAATTTGCAATACCCCAACAATAATATATTTGAACAATAAATTTTATTTTCAGGTGTTTTTCACAGGTTTCTTACGGGAACTATCGGTGTCCCGCAACAGGAACGGTCTATAAATGAGCAATTATTTTATATTATTTTCATGGCCTATCCTGTCCTGACATATCATGGGCTGCCTGTATTATATCATGTGATCATATAAAAACAAATTTTTTTCTTCAAAATACGCGCCGCTGTGATTTTCCCGCGTTAAAGAAGAAATGCCTGATAAAGAGGCATCTTATACGGTATATGGAAATGGAGAAAATGAATACGCGATTTGCGGCTTTTATATACCGAAAAATATTATAAACTGCTCTGTTTTCTGTGCGCGCTTTTTTAATTATTCGCCACATATCCGCCATTATATTTTTTGTGCCGAACGCAGTTCTACAATATATCAAGATTAAGTAATTATATAATAGCCGCATCGAAAGAGAAGGGCAGAAACGATGCAAAAGATATATATTGAGATGGTTTTTCTCGATAATTTTATAGTCAATCTGCTTATCATTTTTCTTGCGTCGCTGCTCACCGGCTCAAAAAAAAGATGGGGCAGGTTTGCGGCGTCCGCCTCTATAGGGGGAGCGTACGCCTGCGCTGTCTATGGCGCAAGCGGGTTTGAGATCTCCTTTCCCGCAAAAGCGGTTGTAAGCGCACTGATGTGCTTCGCGGCGTTCTACGCGAAGAACGAGAAGAATTTCTGGAAGAACGTATGCGCGTTTTATATAACGTCTTTCGTATTTGCGGGAGCCGTGTACGGGATAACATTCTGCTTCGGTCAGCCGCAAACCTTCGGGGGGGCGATAGCGGTAAGGCCGATCGCAAGTTATATAATAATCGGCCTTGGAACGGGGGCCGCGGCAGCCGGCATTTTCAGCAGGGTAAGAAAACGGACCATCGAGAGAGAAAGTAAAACGGTGATAATAAACGCTGCATACGGGGGGCGAACTGCCGTGCTCAAGGCCTTTGTAGATACCGGCAATATGATCACCGAACCGCTGAGCGGCCTCGGGGTGGTGTTTTTATCGGCAGCAGCGGCAAGCGAGCTGCTGGGTAAAGATACACTCAGCCTGCTCAATTGCCGCGGGTCGCCGTTAACGGAGAAACTGAGGATAATCCCAATAATGACCGCGGCCGGGTCAAGCCTTTTTTACGGCATAGAAATAGACGGCATAACGCTGAAAGGCCAAAGAAAGAAAGCAAAAGCGGTCGTTTGCGCAGCGAGAGGCACTCTCGCTTACGGCTGCGGCGCTGTGATCGGCAGCGGTATTTTCGACGAACTTATGAAAGGAGCGAACAATGATAAAGTATTTTGCGAGGAAAATAGCGGCGTGGATATTGCAGCAGATGGGAATAGCGCTGAACGCGGATTACATAAACGGGAGCGAGGCGCTGCCTCCGCCGCTCACGCAGCAGGAGGAAAACCTGCTGCTCCAGAGGCTGGGGAAGGGGGACAAGTCGGTCAGGCGCATATTGATAGAGCGTAACTTAAGGCTTGTCGTCTACATAGCCCGAAAGTTCGAAAATACCGGGATAGGCATAGAGGACCTCGTATCGATAGGAGCGATAGGGCTCATAAAAGCAGTCAACACTTTTGACGTGCATAAGAACATAAAGCTGGCGACCTACGCTTCGAGGTGCATAGAAAACGAGATACTGATGTACCTGCGCCGCAACGCTAAACTGAAATTCGAAGTATCTTTCGACGAGCCTCTGAACGTGGACTGGGACGGGAACGAGCTGCTTTTATCCGACATCTTAGGCACCGAGCCCGACGTCGTTTACACTGAGATAGAAGGAAGCGTCGAAAAAGACCTGATGAAAGAGTGCATAGACAGGCTGTGCGAGAGAGAGCGCATGATAATGGAAATGCGCTTCGGATTGAACGGCCAGAAAGAAAAGACGCAGAAGCAGGTAGCCGATTATCTCGGGATATCCCAGTCGTATATCTCGCGGCTGGAAAAGAGGATAATCAAACAGCTTCGCACCGAGATAAGCAAGATCGTTTGATTTAGGGGGAACCCGGCCTATTCGTTCTATAAATATATCGCACTCATTAGGCCTGGGATCTCCCTTAGATAAATAGCCTGGAATAATTGCAAAAAAACTTTGACCTTTATTGACTTTTAAAAGATAGTGTAGTATATAATAGATAAAGGGTTAGCACTCGGAGGGCGAGAGTGCTAAAGGATAACATGAATAAAATATAGAAAATCGATAGAAGGAGGTTTATGAATATGGCTAATATGGTTCCGTTCGGCGGAAGAAACAGAAGCCTCATGGGCTCGGACGATTTCTATAACATGATAGACAACTTTTTTGGCGAACCGTGGTTCATGGGCCGTTACGGGAGGGATACGTTCAAAGTAGACGTGCAGCAGAAAGACGGAGAATACCTTATCGAGGCAGAGATTCCGGGCGTAAAACGCGAAGAGGTCAATCTTGAACTAAGCGGGGGCAGCCTTCTGATAGGTGTGAAAAGGGAAGAAAGAGTTAACGAAGAGGGCAAGGATTACATCCACCGAGAAAGAAGATATTCTTCAATGAGCCGCAGTATCTACCTGCCCGACGCGGTTAAAGAAGGAATACGCGCAAAACTGGACGACGGAGTGCTACGGGTGACCGTTCCAAGGAGCAAAGAAGCCGATAACACGAAAAGGATAGAAATAGAATAGCATCGAATAAGCAAATACGCCGGTGAACGCCCTTCCCGGCGTATTTTAATGCGCTTTAGCATAATAATCCGACAGCTCTGCTGGTGTGAATTAAATGTTTTAGCTTAAAGAATTGAGCGAAGCAAATGACAAATAATCAAGAAACTTTAAGTTGAAAGCTAAATCTAGACTAAAAAGTGTTATACGAGGCAGTCAAAAAACTGCAGGCGAATTCTTCCGGGCTCAAGATAAATGAAAGTTTACTTTCCTAATTATATAAATAATCAACAATAAATATATAAAATAAGGCGGGCGATCAATGATCGCCCCTACGGTTTATTAGAAGGTGCGTTGTGATATAGCGTGCCTTTTTGTATGATTAAGCCTTCACATTGAGGGGAGCCGGAAATAAGCGCCGCTTGTAGCGGATGAAGCGAATTGAAGGCTCTGTGAACAAAGGAGTATGCCAAGCGGGAGCGAAGGCAGACGACTATTGTGAACAGAGGAGGCGTAATCCTCCGTCCCCTGCACTCACAAGTGCAGTGGCCGCCTCCTTTAGGAAAAGGAGGCTTTTCTCCTCCACATGCGCGGCACCGAACAAAGGCTCCTTTTGAAAGGAGCTGTCAGCGGAGCTGACTGAGGATTGTCAAGGGAACATGCCAAGCGGGAGCGAAGGCAGACGACTATTGTGAACAGAGGAGGCGTAATCCTCCGTCCCCTGCACTCACAAGTGCAGTGGCCGCCTCCTTTAGGAAAAGGAGGCTTTTCTCCTCCACATGCGCGGCACCGAACAAAGGCTCCTTTTGAAAGGAGCTGTCAGCGGAGCTGACTGAGGATTGTCAAGGGAACATGCCAAGCGCGGTGCAGGCAGACGACCATTGTGAACAGAGGAGCGACCTGCGTGTCGCCCAATTATATAAAGTTAGGCGGGCGATCAATGATCGCCCCTACGGTTTACTAGAAGGTGCGTTGTGATATAGCGTGCCTTTTTGTATGATTAAGCCTTCACCTTGAGGGGAGCCGGAAATGAGCGCCGCTTGTAGCGGATGAAGCGAATTGAAGGCTCTGTGAACAAAGGAGTATGCCAAGCGGGAGCGAAGGCAGACGACTATTGTGAACAGAGGAAGGTGGTGCGCAGCGCCGGATGAGGTGTTTGTCAATCCGGATGTAAATGATAAGTCTCATCAGTCAAATTCCAGATAGCGGTTTGGCGTATTTTTTATTTATTCAGTGTAAAAATAATCTTGACAAAATAAGTAGGATATACTATTATTTTATCCGACCAAAAAGCTAGGATTATTTGGGGATCAGAAAAGGTATTAAGTAAGATTAGGAGTTAAGCGTTGTGATAATATCCACTAAAGGCCGATACGGCCTCCGGGCGATGTTCGAGCTTGCCAAGGCATACGGCGAAGGCACTATGAGCATCAAGCAGATATCGGCTTCGCAGGATTTGAGCGAGCAGTATCTCGAGCAGATATTCTCGAAGCTTAAAAGCGCGGGGCTGGTGGAAAGCACGCGCGGCGCAGGAGGCGGCTACAGGCTTAAGAGCGAGCCTAAAGGCATATCCGTTGGCAGTATATTGACCGCGCTCGAAGGCGATCTTTCCCCAGCCGATTGCGTGGGGGGAGAAGCCAGCTGCGAGAACATGGGGCTGTGCACGACGCACATCATATGGCAGAGGATATACGATGGATTTTACGGAGTGGTAAATTCTATAACGCTGCAGGACATGGTCGACGATTATGAGCGGCTTTCAAAAGAAAAACCGCAGGCAAAGGATATAAAGTGTTGAATATGGGTATTTATTTGGATCACGCCGCAACTACTTACACCGACGAAAGGGTACTGGAAAAGATGCTGCCGTATTTTACAGAAAAGTTCGGCAACGCCTCCACCCCTTACGGGTACGGCCGGGAGGCGGATAAAGCGATAAGCCTGGCGCGCGGCCAGGTTGCTTCGGCTATAGGCGCGCTTAAAGAGGAAGTATACTTTACGTCCGGCGGCACGGAGAGCGACAACTGGGCTATAAAGGGCGCCGCGGAGACTGCCGGGAGGGGGCATATAATAACCTCTTCCATAGAGCACCACGCTGTGCTGGAAACATGCGAATACCTTGAATCAAAGGGCTTCGAGGTAACATATCTGCCGGTCGACAGGTTTGGGCTGGTAACGCCGCAGAGCGTACGGGAAGCCATCCGCCCGGATACTATTCTGATCACTATAATGTTTGCGAACAACGAAGCCGGAACAATAATGCCTATAAGCGAGATAGGGACCATAGCGAAAGAGAAGGGGATACTGTTTCATACCGACGCAGTGCAGGCTGTGGGACATGTTCCCGTAGACGTAGTTACGATGGGGATAGATATGCTGTCAATGAGCGCCCACAAGTTTTACGGGCCCAAAGGCGTAGGAGCGATGTATATAAGGAAGGGTATCAATCTCGGAAAATTCATGCACGGCGGAGCGCAGGAAAGGGAACACCGCGCGGGCACTATAAATACCCCCGGCATCGTAGGCCTCGGTGCGGCGCTTAAGCTGGCAATGGAAACTATGGAAGAGGAGACCGCAAAAGAGAAGGAACTCTCGCGGCGGCTTCGCGAAGGGCTGCTTAAGATACCTGCGTCAAAGCTCAACGGGCACGAGACACAGCGGCTTCCCGGCAACGTCAACATCACTTTTTCCGGCATCGAGGGCGAGGCGCTTATGACGTATCTCGACCTCGAGGGGATAGCGGTGTCGACCGGGAGCGCGTGTACTTCCGGGTCAAACCACCCTTCGCACGTACTTATTGCGATGGGCGAAAGCATAGAGGACGCGAGAGGCGCCATAAGGTTTACGCTCGGCCGGGAGAACACGAAAGAACAGATAGATACGGTCATAGAAAAAACAAAAAGCGTCGCGGCGAAGATACGCGAGATATCTCCGCTTTTTGCGCAGTATAAAGGAGACAAAAAATATGTATAACGAGAAAGTTTTAGAGCATTTCAAAAATCCGCATAACGTCGGGGTATTGGAGAACCCGGACGGCTACGCTGAAGTGGGCAGCAGCGAATGCGGCGATACAATGGAGATGTACATAAAGGTAGACGATAACAGGATATCCGACATAAAGTATAAGACCTACGGATGCGCTGCCGCTATAGCTTCTTCGAGCATAGCGACCGATATGGCTAAGGGCAAAACCATAGAAGAGGCTGAAGCCATGACAAAAATGGATATAGTAGAGGAACTCGGAGGCCTGCCGGAAAAGAAGTTCCATTGCTCTCTTATGGTAGAAGACGCTATAAAGGCAGCTATCGCGGACTATAAATCAAAACGTTAAAAAATATTCAAATTTTTTGGCAGGAAATTTTCGTGTTTTTTAACACGCTTTTGAGCAAACTACTAGCATGACTGCTTGAAAGGAGTGTTATTTATGAGAGTAAACATGGTACTTGGCATGATTGCCGGCAGCTTGATCGGCGCAACCGCGGCGGTGATAGCGATGCCTTATATTCAGCCGCATATTAGAAGGGTTGTAAGCAGGGGAAAGCAGGCGATCAATACCCATATCGATAAAATGGATACAGGCAGTTGAATCCCCCGAAAAGCCGACGCGCAGTCGGCTTTTATTATAATAAAATTAAATATGATTGATCACATTTCAAGAAAGTATTACAAAACCGTTATCTTTCCATGTTAAAGCCAAATATGCTTGGATTTTGCTCTGCTTCTGATATATAATAAGACAAACAAGGGGGGGTGTTTTCCGTGGCCAAGTTTGACGAAACAATGAGGTTTTCATTGGAGAAAGAGCTTAAGAACCCGGCGAGAGAAGTGATCTGGCTTGTTTGCGACGCGCTCAAAGACAAAGGATACGACCCGGTCAGCCAGCTTGTGGGGTATATCATCTCGGGAGACCCCACTTACATCACGAGCTATAAAAACGCGCGGTCGCTTGTAAAACGCGTGGAGCGGGACGAGCTTTTGGAGGAGTTCGTAAAATCTTATATCGAAAATATGATGAAGGCAGAAGAATAGTTGGAATACGCTGATCTCGGCAATACCGGGCTGCGCGTATCGAAACTCTGTTTCGGGACTCTGACGATAAGCCCGCTGCAAAGAAATCTTGATATCGAATCCGGCGCAGCTCTTCTAAAGTCAGCCTGTGATCTGGGCGTGACTTTTTTTGATACGGCGGAGATCTACGGAACGTACGCGCATTTAAAGAAAGCTTTTGCCGGCAACGAGAAAGTGATCGTTTCGACCAAATCTTATTCTTATGATACAAAGACGGCCCAGGCCAGCCTCGATAAAGCGAGGGCCGGGCTCGGGCGGGACTGTATCGACATATTCATGCTGCACGAACAGGAAAGCGAATATACGCTGAAAGGCCACAGGGAAGCTATAGACTTTTTTCTGAAAATGAAGCAGCTGGGCATAATAAAAGCGCTGGGAGTATCGACGCATTTTGTTTCCTGTGTAAGAGCGGCCGCCGAGGCTGCCGAGATAGACGTTATCCATATGATATATAATGCAAGGGGGCTTGGAGTAGCCGACGGAACAAGGGAAGATATGGAGGCTGCCGTAAAAAGCGCCTGCGAGGCGGGTAAAGGCATATTTGCAATGAAACCCCTGGGCGGCGGCCACCTCAGCGGCGGAGTGCGGGAGGCTTTCGAATACGCTGCGGGCAGCCCTTACGTGCATTCAGTCGCGGTCGGCATGCAGACTGCTGATGAGGTAGAGCGGAACTGCGCTTATTTCTCCGGGGAAAAAGTAATATTTCCCCCGAAAGAAAAAAGAAGTATAATGATACACGACTGGTGCGAAGCCTGCGGCAGATGCGTAAAGGCGTGCGGCAGCGGCGCGTTGAGCATAAAAGACGGAAAGGTTGCAATAGACCAGCAGCGGTGCGTATTCTGCGGGTATTGCGGGGCGGCCTGCCCGCAATTTGCGATAAAGGTGATCTGATGATAAGGATAATGGGAGTCGACATAGGCGAAAAAAGGATAGGCATAGCGGTATCCGACATGCTTGGCATGACTGCACAGGGCATAGAGACATATATACGCAAAGGCGAGGGAGACGCGGAGTATATCGCGAATAAAGCCAAAACTCTCGGAGCGGCGACCGTGGTCGCTGGCCTGCCCCTCAATATGAACGGCAGCGAAGGGCCTTCCGCGCTAAAGGTGCGGGAGTTCATGGGCGAAGTCGAAAAACTGGGTTTGGAAGTGAAGTTCCAGGATGAGAGGCTTACCACCGTAAGCGCCGAAAGGACCCTGCTCGAGGCGGATATGTCGAGGCAGAAGCGCAGGCAGGTGATAGATAAGATCGCCGCCGTATATATACTCGGCACTTATCTCGATATTCACCCGATAAGATAGGACCTGAATGTATAAATATATATAGCACAAGTCAATAATATAAATACTAAAAAGGAGGTTTTTACAATGGGCGAAGATGAAGATATCGTTGTGTTGAAAGACGAGGAAGGGAAAGACTCGAGATTTTACCATATCATGACGTTTGACTATGAAGAAAGCTTCTATGTTGCGCTTACGCCTGAAACTGAAGTAGACGGGATACAGAACGGCGAAGTCATACTGCTCGAGATAATGGAAGACGAGGACGGAGACGACTGCTATGTGCCTATAGAAGACGAGCAGAAGCTCGATAAAATATGGGACGAATTCGAAAGGCTGTATGACGAAGAGTGCGAAGAGTGCGAAGAGTGCGATGAGTGCGGCTGCGAAGAATGCGGCGGACACGACGGGGACGACGACGAAGGCGACGGCAAATAAGCAACATAAGACGAATCAATGAAACATCCTCCGGGAGGATAACTGCCGGCGGATGTTTCTTTATACAAGGCAGCAGATGTATACGTATTTTTTGCGTCTGCGTATTTGCGTTTTTCGTTTCTCAGCAGATTTAATCGTCATTGAGCGTATGCAATATAGCATCATTTTATGCGTACGGCAGTTATCCGCTCATTTGGATATTATACAGCGGTCTAAACCGCGCATTCCTGTGATTGACAATATGTAGTGTATATATTAGAATAATAGGCGAAAAGTCAGGACGACTGGCTATATCCAGTCATATACAAGTCGCTTGTTTATACGGAACGCAAAGGAAAAACAGAACGGTATGGAAAACGAAGGAAAATGGAAAATGGAAGATCCGGCAAAAAGCATACAATTTGAGCTGGTCAGGGCGATCACGCAGAGCACTGCCTCCGACGGCCAAATAAATTATGAATATACATCGCTGACCGACCTGCAGAAAGAACAGGCCGGGAAAGCGATAGATGTGATACTGAAAAATCACAATATGCCTTTTGACGAAGGATGGCGTATCTTAAACAGGGACTTGCAGCATATCGCGAGCGAGTTTTTAATAGACCCGGCCACGCTGTTCTGCGTCTATATGGATTGGATGGCAAGAAAAAAATCGGAATAGCAATCTAAAAGCCCGAATGCAGGGCTTTTTAATTTACATATATATTGTTCTAATACTACGCAGATCAGAAGTAATACCATGGATGCCGATTGTAATTAATGAATATTATGTAGAATTTTGTATTGAAAAAACACCTTTTCAATGTTATAATATATTTTACCTATGCAAAATTCTGAGCAATAAACCGTATTTATCTAACAGAAAAAGCGGAAGAGTCGTAAAGAAGGACTCGCAGCCCCGAAAATCTGAAAGCTTTCAGCTAAATATAATATACAAAGAGGGTTAGTGAGGGGTAGTATGGGGAGTACAATAAAACGTATAGCAGGGGTTTTTTTGCTGTAATCCTCTGCTTTATGGGTCTCGGTTCCAACGCCGCTTCTGCGGCGGGCTCTCAGCCTGATAACTATATAAATATAGTATATGACGATTCCGGAAGCATGTATAAGGAAAACGGCGTCTTCAAGGACAAGTGGTGCAACGCCAATTATGCCATGTCGGTATTTGCCGGTATGCTCAACAGCGGCGATAAGCTGAACATATATCCTGTAGGCCTCAAGGGAAGCGTGGGGTGCACTATAAGCGGCAGCGACGATCCCCAGACCCGTACCGAAGCTATCGACACCATACCCATGCAGGGTAAAAATACATACTTCTCTTCGGTGAAGGCGGCATATAAAGACCTTAAAAGCGCCGGCGGCTCTTACAGCAGATGGCTCGTGATACTCACCGACGGCAAATTTACAGACGAAAAGGCAAAAAAAGTAGTTTCCTCCCTCAACTCCTACGCATCGGACGGCATTAAAGTGATCTACCTTGCGATTGGGAAGGATCCCTTTACCATAGACGCAGACCCGGGAAAGGGTCTGTTTACCTATTATGCGGAAGACTCAGACGCTATATTGCCTAAAGTAACGGCAGTAGCCAACCAGATATTCCAGAACTACCAGCTGGACAACAGGTATATTAAGAAAGCCGGCGGCAGCATAACGCTGGAATTTGAAGTCCCGATGGAACAGGTGACCATTTTCGCGCAGGGCGAGGCGATCAGCATAGGCAGCCTTAAGTCGGAAAAGGGCGTCGTCAACTGCATCGAAAGCGTGTCGATAAAAGCTTCGGATTCCAACATACCCGACGATTGCAGCAGCGCTGAGAGGGAGAAGCTCCAGGCGATACTTGCGTCAAACGGCAAATTGTGCGGATGTATCGCTTCTTTCAGTACGGGGAGCGATCTTCTGCCCGCGGGGAAGTATACTGTGGATGTGTCGGATACGGCCAACGTAGAAGTATACGCAAGGCCCGTCGTAAAAATAGGCGCGCAGTTTTTCTCGGGCGGGGAGCAGGTGCCCGGCAGCACGCAGCTTTCCGAGGGCGAATACCGGTATAAGATAATTTTTATCGACCCGATCACCGGCGGGATCGTTGAATCCGGCCTGCTCAACGATACGTACGATACGATAAAGACAGATATCTCGATCAACGGATCGGTAAGCAGCGGCGGCGCGGAAGGCACAGTTTACGTGTCGGAAGGGGAGCTCATTATCAGCGCTACGGCGGTGCTGCCGAGCGGCAAGGTGATAACTACGGAAAACGACCTGTCTTTCAGCGTGACTCCGAAAAAGCCGCCGGCAATAGACGTTGCACTATATTCTATGGACGGCAGAATTATAAGGCCCGGGGATACCGTAATAGCGGGCGAATACCGCTATGAGCTGAGCCTTTTCGATCCGCTCACAGGAAGCCCCGCGAGCCCCGGCCTTCTCTCCCAAACGGCTATAGAAGTGAGCCTCGTTAAAAACGGCGCACCTTCGGGCGGCAGCGCCGCGGGGGGCGCAGTCAGCCTGGAAGCAGGGACTTTTTCTATAAGCGCAAAGGCGTCTATCCCGAACGGACAGGCAGCCGAAAGCCCGGTCTGCCAATACAACGTGGTAAATAAACTTGAGCCTTTAGATCTTGATATAACAGGAAGCGGGGAACTGGATATAACAACGCTGGAGGATCCCGCAAACGGCATGCTTTTAACCGGCACTATAGGCGGGGAGCCTCTTGCTGAAGAGCAGTGGGACGAAACGGAAGTCAAGGCGGAAGGTTCAAACAACATAAAGTGGACAGTTGAAAAAGGGGATACGGCCTCCACCTGGATCTTGCGGCCAAACTATTCGGGGGATATGCTGGCGGCCGATACGGGTGAGACAGTAGTCACAGCCTCCGCTTCGCTGACTCAGGACGGGCAGACAGTTGCGGACACAGAGAGCAAAACGATCAAAATAGCGGATATGCCCTTTGCCCGCAGGCTTGCCGAATGGCTGAAGAAAAACTGGTGGTGGATGCTGATACTTGTTTTGACCGCTCTGCTGCTGTGGGCATACCTGCCGAAAAAGCGTTTCAAAAAGATGTCGTATGAATCGATATCGAGGATGCAGAGGGGGATAGTCCCCCAGCCGATGCTCGACTTCAAGGTCGCGAAGGGAACAAGGTTCATGCCGTTCGCGCCTGAGAGGGGCTCTTTCTTTGGCGAGGTCGCGGTAAACGGCATGCCCCATTCGTTCAATTTCGATGTAGAGGCCGACAGCGACCAGATGAAGGTCGTTTCCGTCCCCATATTCGACAGCGGGGACAAGCTCAAGGTAGGAACGACGCAGTTTAAATACCGGACCGCGGGAGGCGAGCAGCAAATGACGCCCCATCTGTCGGAAGACCCCGTATTCTTCGGCTATGAGGAAGACATTTCGCTTGTGATGCCCAGAGGTTCCGTCAACTGGAGAAACAATATCGATTAGTTGAAATAAGGCGTATTTATTTATAAACCGACAGGAGGAGAGTAAATTATGGCAGCCCCAACATTGATCATAGGACTCGGAGGCATAGGCTCCAGGATAATCGCGCGCGTGGAGGCGCTGGCTACGGGGGAGCAGCGCAAGAGCCTTAGCTTTGTCGCGTTCGATACCGACGTTAACGATTTAAGGTCTATCAGGGAAAAGGGTTACACCGGCCACATCGTACAGACGTCGTCGAAACTGACTGTGGGCGAATACTTAGAGCTGGACAAGCAGTCGCGGGACAACTGGTTCCCGGTCAATAACATACTATGCAGGAAAGCGGTATCCGAAGGCGCGGGCCAGGTGCGCGCCATATCCAGGCTGGCATTCATGTCCAGCATACGCGAGGGGCGCATGACCGAGCTGCACGAAGCTATCGACTCGCTGTATAAGCTTTCCGGCGAAGCTACGGTACAGGCGCTAAGGGTAATAATAGTAAGCACGCTCGCGGGAGGCACAGGCTCCGGCATGCTGCTTCCGGTGGCGCTGTATCTGCGCGATTACCTTTTAACGAATTACCAGCTGGGCGCGTCGATAGTACGCGGCTTTTTCATACTTCCCGAGGTGCTGTATAAGGTCATTCCCACTGAAAGCGAGCGCAACAACTTAAGATGCAACGCTTACGCCACGCTGAGGGAACTCGACGCTTTTCTGATGAAAGGCGACGGCAGGCTGCCGGAAGCCTATAACAACGGGCTTAAACTGGAGCTCCCCGCGATAGGTTCGAGCGGCCTTAGGATCTGCGATGTGATGCCTTACGACTTCTGTTTCCTGTTTGACGGGCAGAATATGGACGGCGGCACGCTCAATACGTATGAAGATTACCTTTCGCACGCGGCAAACTGCATATTCGCGCAATCCATAGGCCCCACAGCCGCAAAAAGCAATTCCTCGGAAGACAACGTGGTGCTTGCGCTGGTCGCCGAAGCGGGCAGGAACCGCTACTGCGGCGCCGGCTCGGCCGTTATCGAATACCCGTACAGCGACGTGCGCGACTTTATAGCATTCAATTGGGCAAGGGAAAAGATGGGGAAACAATGGCTTGCCGCCGACATAGCGTATAAAGAGAAAAAGAAAGAGGAGAAGGATAAGATAGTTAAAGGCATAGCGGTGCAGGAGATAGACCGCGGCAACGAATACGTCACTTTCACCTCCAATTATGCCAAGACGGACACCTTTTCCAAAATGGTGCACGATTCCTGCATGGTCTTCGACGAAACGCAGCTGGAAGTGCTGGGCGGAAAATGGGAAGATTACATAAGGGTGCTCGAAGATTTCTGCGACATGCATGACATACACAGGAACCAGACGATAGAGACCAAATCGGGCATAATACTCAATAAGGTGCAGCAGGCGGAGCAGTATGACGAGAACAACATAAGGCCTATAGTGCAGGAAATAAAGGCTTACGTGCTTACCGTAAAGAAGATATTGGAGAACGCGGTAACGAGCATGGCGACCTCGATATTCAGCGGCGCCAAGGATATGATGAAGACCGAGAGCGCCCAGGCTTTCTACCTCGAAAGCGCGCTTAAATCGGACGGGAAAGAAGCGCTGCATCCCAACGCCATCCGCTTTTATCTATATAACCTGCGCGACGCGCTCCGGGAGAAGCTGGAGGAATACGAAAAGACCTGCAAGGACCACCAGGAATACTGGGAGACGCTGGACGCGAGCCTGCTGGGCAAAGGAAGCAGAAAGACCGAAGCGCAGCCGGGGCACATATCAAAGAAGAAGAGGGAACTTGCGACAAAGAACAAAAAGCGCCAGCTGAAAGCTTATATGGCAAGCGTCAACGACGACGAGGGCTACCGCCGCTCGTATGTGAAACAGGAGGTATTCAAGGCCGCGCTGACGTATGTCAACGCGCTCAGCGAAAAGTACGAGATATTCTATGACAACCTGGAAAAGAACCTCGAGATGCTGGAATACAGGATAGAGGAACTGACACAGAAATACGAAATAGACAGCGGCAAAGCAATACGGTATGTTTGCGCGAACAAGGAGTGCCTGGAGTTTTTTGAAAGGAAGCTTACCAGCCCCGCGGGGCTGATGGAACTGCCAAGCAAGTTCAGCAATAAGATATATTCCGCCATAAGGGACGCGATGATAGAATCGAGCAGCCTTGACGGACAATACACGGAATATAAAGAATGGCATAAAAATATATTCAACAACATAATACTGCAGTTCTGGCGCGACACCGTCGAGGAGAACTGCTCGACCTTTATAGATATGGACGTTATCTCCGCTATAAAGAAAGAAGCCGAAATACTCGTGGACGAAGAGCGCAAGGCCGCGGACCCCAATTACCGCGAGCAGTACCTCATTGAGCGGGCGATGGAGGCGAGGAAACTCGCTACGCCTTTTATATCTTTGGAGCAGGGCATACAGCAGCATGTAAACGAGACTTGCACATATAACGAAGAGCTTATGAGCCAGTTCAGGGTGGAAAACAGGGACAAGGTGCTGCCCAACGGCATCTCGGTCAAAGAAGACCAGCTGAGCAAATACAAGCTTCTGTATTACAAGGCGATATACGGCAAGCGCGCCAACCAGATACCCAAGTTCGCGCCGGCCAAAGAGAGCAGGACCGCGCCAAAAGACCAGGGCGAATATTTCAGGGCTTATTACGAGCGCATACAGAACATAGACCCGAACGCCGGATTCAGCAAGGTGATAACGCCGCATATCGACAGGCGGTGGCACATAGTATCCGAGCTGCCCGACCTCGACGAGCTTAACCAGCAGAAACAGCAGAGGGATATATTCATGTCGATGTTCTACGCGTTCCTGTACAATTACATACAGTATGAGGAATACGGCAACGAGAAGTTCAAATACGTCTACAAAAACGAGTTCGACGCTTTTTCGGACGGCAGCGAAGCGCCGAGCGGCTCTAACACCACCGAGTTCATAGTATCGAACAACACCACATGCGACCAATATTACGAGGTGCTCGAAGCGCTTACGATAAACCCCATTATAGTCAGCGATATACTGCGCAGGGTCAGAAAACTGCATAAGAAGGAAACCGACCTGCGCAAGCCGTTCTCTAAAAGCGAGTTCGTAAAATCGCTTGGCGAACTTAAAATAAGGAGCATCTCGAAAGATAAGGTAAGGAGCCTTTTTGAACTGCCCGTGCTCTATAAGATGACATCGCCGGTGGAGCAGTATAACGCCGAGATCGCCGACCTGCTCATTTCCGCCGCTATGAACTTCATACGCGACAATATACTCTGGTATGCCGACAAGAACAAAGCGGACCTGTATATATCGCGCGTCATTTGGGAGCAATACCGGCTTTTCGAGAAGAATATGAAGGCTTTTGATGAAGAGGAGAAAGAGATATACCGCGGTTATATGAACGATACGGTAACGAACAATATAAGAAGAGCCGTGCTCGACTATTATTTCGAGCAGGCCGACGCGGAGAAGCAAAAAGAGATAAAGAGCCATATGTCTTTATAGAAGGTGCAATTAACGATGTTTACGGTGATGTTTTTCGACAGCCGGCCGCAGGAGGAGATGGAACGCTTCTCTTTGCTTTTCAATCCGTATTGCAGCGAAGGGAAGATTGCCTTCGCTAAATGGAATACGGACGGTACCTGCTTTGACGATACTTTTCCCGACCTGTACGGTATACTTAAGGGAAAAGAAAAGTGGCGGGCTCTGTTCGTCGTGGAACCGGAAGACCTTAAGTGTAAAAATGTATACGACAGGCCCGGCCATGTGTCCGGGAAGATATACGCCAAATTCGAAGAAGAAGAAGATTATATGATACGCGCAGCCCAGGTTTTGGGAGGGCTGCACCGCAAAGTTAAAACGAAGGTGGTAAAAGGCCTTAAAGACAGCGGGGGCGACCTCCTGCCGCCCGAGATACAGACTGAGCCCATAGTGCCGCCCAAAGAACTGCTGGAGCAATATTATCTTCCCGTTATCCCGCCTGGCGAGATCGCCTTCTTTTCCAAGAGGATGGAATATGAAAAGGAAAATGACGGGGAAATGCAGTACAAACTGCCGGAAGACGAGAACCTTATAGCTTCGCTGTTCTTTGAGAGGAACAATTACCCGAAGATCTGCAGATTCATGGTTTTCGACATAGTAGACAGCACGCATATCGATTACAGGTTCATGCTGCTCAAATTCTACGCGTGCATACTTACATACGCCATAAACGATATAGAACCCAATCTCGTGCAGGCATACCGCCTGTACAGGATAGACTGCACTATAGGCGAGGCCGCCATGCGGCAGTTTTTAAGCTCGGCCGGCAGCAGGATAGAGAGCCTTATTGACGCTTTGAAATCGTACGATACGTACGCGGGCATGCCCCGGCTCGACCCTGACTTAAGGTTCGAGAATTTTGAAAGGATACCGCTGGTATACGAGAACTGCGATTATCACCGCCTTCGCGCCGCCGACAAGTCGATAGGATTAGTAAAAGACGCTCCCGTAATCGATGAAACCATGTGGGATAAACAGGTAACAGGCATAATGCGCGAGTTCGGCTTTTTCTTAAAAGTGCCCGACAGGGCGCTCTCATTAGCTACGTCGGATACAAGATCTAAGTCGAAGCTCGATACCCGCGAGCTGAAGGCTCTTGACAGGTTCCAGATGGAAGA
>CAZDZY010000006.1:0-327 GCA_964510055.1 uncultured Christensenellaceae bacterium | reverse complement strand
AAGACTTTGAGGAATTCGTGGACAAGACGGGCAGCGAGGTCTTTTCAATCGATACTGTTAAGCTTTTTGACAAGAAGGGGTATTACAAAGTACTCAGGGAAAAGGACAAGGCGATAAAAGACGAAATGTCTAAACGCATGACGGGAGGGAACGCACTGCGCGCGTTTCTCATCGCAGCCGCTCTGTACCTTATCGGCATGGTGCCGGTCTTTGTCTTTTCGGCTGATACAGGAGCCGGGCTGCCGGGCCCTATGGGCATAGCGCTATTCTCCCTGGCATTCATCGCGGGCGGCGGATTGTTCATGCTCCTTATCGACAAGCGCAGGC
>CAZDZY010000005.1:42683-52964 GCA_964510055.1 uncultured Christensenellaceae bacterium | reverse complement strand
ACGAAGGTATCTACGATATCGTAGTGCCCAGCGACTACATGGTAAAGATGATGGCCGCGCAGGGGCTGCTGGCGGAGATAAACAAGGACAGCATACCGAACCTTAAGAATATAGGGCCGCAGTACCTCGACCAGAGTTTCGACCCGGGCAACAAGAATTCCGTGCCTTATATGGGCGGCGTCGCGACGCTTTGTTACAACTCGGCTATGATCAGCGAGGGTATCACCACCTATACGCAGATATTCGACCCGAAATACAGCAACAGCATAGTGATGCTGGACGATCCGAGGGCTGTTATCGGCATGGTCGCAAAATCGATGGGCTATACCTTTAACGAGACCGATCCCGCAACGCTCGACAAGATAGGCGAAAAACTGATGGAACTAAAGCCCAACTTAAAGGCTCTCGACTCCGACTCACCCAAGACAAAGATGATAAGAGGCGAGACTTCCATAGGCTTCATGTGGAATGCAGAAGCCGCGCTCGCTATCGAGGAGAACCCGGATATAAAGATCGTATACCCGGCCGAGGGCTGCTACCTGTTCCTCGATAACCTCTGTATACTGAAGGGCGCAAAAAACGCTGGGAACGCTGAGAAGTTTATCGAATTCATATACAGGCCCGATATATCCAAAATGATATCCGAGAAATACCCGTACCTCAACCCAAATGTTGAGGCCGTAAAGCTTTTGGGCGACGCCTATTTGGGCAACCCGGCGAAAAACATTCCGGCCGAGGTCTTTGCCGGCGGCGAATACATACAGGACGTCGGAGAAGCGGTGAGCCTGTACGACACTATATGGACTGAATTCACAAACTAGGATATGAACCTCTTAAGGGGCGGACAATTGTCCGCCCCTGTTTATTTTCGGTTGCCCCTGCAGCATGAATCCGGGATTATATTGACGCAAAGTGGCGAAAAATATATTTATCTGTTATATTACTGGAAATAACGTTTTTATTGTTTAGGAGTAAATCATGGCTTTTGAAAGAACATATATAATGCTAAAGCCCGACTGCATACAGCGCGGCCTTGTCGGCGAAGTGATATCGCGGATAGAGAGAAAGGGTTACAGGATAGCTGACGCGAAAATGATGCGCCTCGATGAGGCAATATTGCGCGTACATTACGCCCATATGACCGGCAAGCCGTTTTTTCCGGAGATCGTGGATTACATGACTTCGGGGCCGGTAATGGGGCTTATAGTGGAAGGCGAGAACGCGGTGGCGGGCACGCGCGCGCTCATGGGCGGGGCGGAATTTGAAGACAGGGCTGCCGGCACTATACGCGGCGACCTTACGTATTGCGTGAGGTTCAACCTGATCCACGGCTCCGACTCCGCGGAGAGCGCGGAAATAGAGATAAAACGCTTTTTCGGATAAATAATAAAATCGGGAGGGACGTATGGGCAGGCTGCCGTTTGACATCAACAGGATGAGATATATCGTAGGGATAGAATGCGTTTACCTGCTGCTGTTTGCCTTGTCGCGCGGCGACGCATTGAACTGGCTGCCGGCGGCGTATTCGCTCATACCGATATCGCTGGTGCTCACTTCGTTCCTTCATTTCGGGATCATTCATTTGCTTTCCAATATGTACGCCCTGTATGTGTTCGGATGGGTGCTGACCAATTGTGTGTCGGAACGAAAAGCGAAAGGGCTCACCTTGCCTCTGCTTTTCATTACCGCGAGCATAGTTACGGGCATAGCGCCTTATTATCTTCAGCCGGACGCCTACACCGCGGGCGCGAGCGGCACCGTTTACGCGCTGGAAGCTTATGTGTTCGTTATGGCGTTCGCGGGAGGCAGCGACCCTATTGCGATGCGTTTGCGCCAGCAGAAGACTTGGCTAGTGATCAACGCCGTTATTTCGGTGCTGTGGTTCTTCAATACCGGCGTATCGTTTTACGGCCATTTCAGCGGAGCAGTCGTCGGCGCAGCCGCGGCGTTTATAGATCTGTCGATGCGGAAGCGGATAAAAAGGATAAACGACATGAAGAATCAGTTCGGCAGCTACTAGCGTGAATCAACTTGTTTTATAGTTTTGATTTGTTGGGAGCAATACCTGCCTAAAGTATAAGACAATGAAAGGTGTCGAGATCATATGCGAACTGCAGTAATAATTAGTAAAAGGTGTGTTGAAATATAAGTTTGGAATTTATTAATGAATATTATAGTATCCACGACCATGAAGTAAAATCCTATACGGTGGATATTGAGCATAAGTTTGTTTGTTTGAATACGGATTACTGTAATGAAGAAACAGCCGTAATCCGCTTTGATGGCCTTCTTTGCCATAAGTTTGATTATGTTCATAGTTCACAGATCGTCATTCTATGTATCAACGAAGTTTCCGCCGCTACTTTTATGCAGGAGGAACATGATTTTCTTGAAGATTCATGGAGATATGGTTTTCCCAGAGTGGTTCATGGCATCGAATTAAAATCTTATTTGGAGAGAAACGGATACAGAATTTTTTATATTGAGTCGGCAATAGGGCTGAGCGGTTTTGTAATAGCAAGAGATATATCTATAACAATCTCACCTATCGTTTCTGATAAAGGATCAAGTCTATGAAAATTGAAATCATCACCCGCCCCGCATTCTATATCTGCGGCTATGCTGTAGAGACGACGCTCGAAAGCAACGACGCCGATATGCCGGCGTTATATAACAGCTTCTTTGGTACTGAGAGAGAGCATTTATTACTTAGCCTGCCGGGCTGCAAACAGGGCTATTATGGCCTCGAGTGGTATACCGAGGGACAAAAGAGTTTCTTCTACCTTCTGGGCAAGGAAGCCGCCGCCGGCTGCAGTGCGCCCGAAGGCGCGCTTATAAAGAGCATACCAACCGCGGATTTCGCGGCAGCGAAGCTCCCCGCGGGAGCCGGACTGACCGGAGCGTGGACTGAGTTCTTCTTTGCCGCGATACCCGCGGCGGGTTGTGAGCCCGACGCAGGCCACGGGCTTTATTTCGAGTATTACCCCGAAGATATACACGGCGGCTACGAGCTGTGGGCACCGGTGAAAAAGCGTTATGCGGCAGGTTGATTTTGAAATAAGGAAAGCGGCCGCCTCTGACTGCGGGGCGCTTACCGCGCTTTCTTTCGCGTCTAAACGTTACTGGGATTATCCCGACTCATACTTTGACGTATGGAAAAACGAGCTGACTGTAACTCCCGGATATATCGGGAGAAACACGGTATTCGCCGCGTGGCGGGATAGCGAGGTAATCGGCTATTTCTCGATAACGGAAGTAACAGCGGATTTTTACGCGGGCAGCGTACTTGTGGAGAAAGGTTTCTGGCTCGAGCATTTCTTCGTGGCGCCGGAATTCATAAGAAAGGGCGTCGGCTCAAAACTCCTCGGGCACGCAATGAACTGGTGCAAAGAAAACGGCATAAAGAGCCTGCGTATATTCAGCGAGCCTAACGCGGCCGGTTTCTACGAGAAGTTCGGCGCAAAATTCCTTTACGGTTCTGCTTCGAGCATAGAAGAGCGCACTGTGCCGGTATATGAGCTGGAGATAAGATAAAAACTATCCTCGCGGTTAAAACAAGTATAAGAATAAAACCCGGAGCTTTGGGAGGGTAAATGGAAAAGCGAAGCTTTACCGACTGCTTTGAAAACAGTGCCCTTATTTTGACCGAAGGGGCTGTAGGCCTGCGGCTTGAACGCGAGTTTCATATCCGCCCGGATAAATACATAATCAACGCGCCCCTGATTTACGACAGTAATGCAAGGAAGGCGCTTACTAAGATATACGGACAATACCTGCGGACAGCGCGTGATTTCTCGCTGCCCATCATGCTGATGACGAATACGCGCCGGGCGAACAGGGAGCGTATGACGCGTTCAGATTTCAGCAACAGGGATGTAATGGGCGATTACACGAACTTCTTATATGAGCTTACCGGCCGTTACAATTGCGAGGCGCATATAGGAGGAATGGTCGGGTGCAAATGCGACGCGTACAGCGGCAATGAAGGGCTGAGCGCGGAAGAATCGTTCGATTTTCACATGTGGCAGGCAGACGCTTTTAAGCCGCGTAAACCCGGGTTTATGATAGCGGGGCTCATGCCCTGCCTTTCCGAAGCCATAGGCATATCGAAAGCGCTGGAGACGCTGCAGCTTCCGTATATAATAAGCCTGATGATAAACAGGGAGGGCTGCCTGCTTGACGGGAATTCCATAAACGACGCAATAGCGGCAATTGACGCCGCTGCCGGCCGAAAGCCTCTGTGCTATATGACGACCTGCATTCACCCAAACACGCTCAGGCAGGCTTTATCGAAGCCGTTCAACCGAACTGCCCTTGTAAGAGAGAGGTTTTGCGGCATACAGGCCAACGCGTCGGATTCCGACCTGCGTACGCTGGACGGCGGAGGAAAACTGTTGACCAGCAGCCCGGAAAAACTCGCCGCGCATTTCGTTTCCCTGCACAGCGAATTTCCGATGAAGATATACGGCGGCTGCTGCGGGACGGACGATACGCATTTAAGGGAGATTGCCAAGGCAATGAAAGGTGCTCGCTGAAAAAATAAGTCAGGCTCTTCTTTTTTGTTATCGCGATTAAATTGTAAGCATTATTGAGCGGCGGCAAAATGCCGCCGCCCATAATTCAGAGTCTTCGTTATTCCTGTAGGAGCTTGAATTCCATGCCGGTATAAGTTCTCGTCGGGTTTCCGCGCTCAATGCGCAGATGCTCCAAGCGGTTCAGGCTTTTTATTAAGCCTTCAGTTTCCGCGTTCTGACGGGATATTTCCTCGCACAAGCGGTCAAGCGCGATATTTTTGTTCATGTGCTGGCTTCGCCCGTCGGTGGATACCACCGCCAAACCTGTAGGGATGTACACCGCGCGCACCCCGCTTTCAACCTTGTTGACATGCTGTCCGCCCTTTCCGCCGCTGCGGAACGTTTCAAACCGGACCTGAGTTTCGTCGTACTCAAGTTTTTCTGCCCGACCGCAAAGGCTGACGTCGATAAACCAATTCTTTCTTTTGTGCTTCGTACGGTACGGGCTTTGGCATATCCATTTAACACTTCCCTCAAGGAAAGAAAGATCATAGCTGCTTTCAATATGCACAGACTTAAAACAGTCAGCGCGCCTCCCGGCAATCTTATCAAGCACGCTTATTCCGGGGAACTCTTTCTGCAATGCGCAAAGCAGTTTGTATACCCCGAGTTCGCATTCTTCTGGGCCCTGCCCGGAGCTTAATTGCAATTCCATACACTCGCCCCCTATCCCTTATACGTCACAAGCGGCCGCAGCGTAGCAACTACCGTACAAAGCCTGCGCTCCAGCAAGGCCGAAATAACGTGTTCCACGTTTTTATAAGCTTCCGGCGCTTCCCGAAACAGAAGTTCAGTGTCGTGGCACACCACACGGCTGCCAAGTTCAGTCTGCCTTAAGCTGTCCCTGTCATATTTGTTTTTGATGCGTGATCTGCACATAGACCGCGACCACTTCCGTCCGGCGCCGTGCGAAAGCGAATACGCCGAAACTTCGGTATCTCCTGCCGGCTGTACGAGGTATGTCAGGCTGCCGCGCGACCCGGGGATAACTACTATGCCCTGCTGCGCGCTGACCGCGCCTTTCCGGTGGATCCACGTCCCGCCGCGTTGCTCCAGAAAGTTGTGATAGCAATCTATTATCGTCTTGATTCCCGCGGAGTAGCCTAGATACTCCATCAGTTTGCCTGCTACAATACAGCGGTTACGCCGCGCCCATATCAACGCGTCGCCGTGCAGGTCAAGGTACTGTTTGCACTCTTCGCTATTTTCGTTAAGCCCTTCCGCACCGGAAAACCGGTTTAGTATCGACTGTCCGAAGCTGCGCGAACCGCTGTGTACGAGCAGCAATACCTGTTTTTTGTCCATTCCCAATGACGCGAAACGCTCTTCATCGTAAACCTCCTCTACTGTCTGGAACTCCGCGAAATGGTTGCCGCCGCCTATCGTCCCGAGGTCGTAGATTGGGCTTTGCTCCGGATACGGGTTGTTTGTGGGGATGTCCGCAAACTCACGGATATGGTTCAGTTTTGTTACAAAGCGGTCCTGTTTGAATTTGCGCAGCGCGCAGTTCGTTTCAAACAGCCCCATACCGCAGCCGATGTCGCCGCCAATAAGGTGCGGGTATATTATCCCTTCCGTTTGCACCGCTGTCCCTACGGGCATCTTCCCCGCGTGCAAGTCGGGCAAACCGACCGCTTTTATTATTCCATCAAGCGACGCCGCCTTTTCAAGCTGCGCGACCGCCGTATACTCTATCCAGCACTTTTCATTTGTTATAATGGTTACTTTACTGTTCAATGTTTTCTCCTTAATTTTTAAAAAACGGCATAAAAAAACCGCTCCTGCGGTTTGAGAAATATAGCATTTCTTTATACAAAAAACCGCAGCCAAGCAGCCGCGGTTTCTATTTCAAATTTTATACCGCGGTTGCGCTTATACTTTTTTCACCTCGTTCATGTTTGCCAGCATAAGTATCAACCCTTTCGAAATCAATTCGCGGCTTAGCCGCATCCTGTAATTTACATGATATCAGCTGTTTTGTCAACTGGAAATATGAAATGACGCTTATATACCGTAGGGGCGGACGACCCTGTCCGACTGTGGGAGGGTACTTTTTAAACGTACACCCTGTTCTATTATTCTGAAGAAGCAAGGCGACTGAAAAGTCTTTGTAGATTCTTCGACTGCGCTAACGCTTCGCTCAGAATGAAACCGGGAAGTACTTTTTACTGTCATTATTCGCTTTATTTACCCTAAAGCCATAATTAAATTGCATTCCAACTAAAACGGACCGGGTTGTAATAGGTTAAGCAATTGAAATTACGACTGAAAACTTGTTTTAATCTTGTCTGAAAAACTTTTTTCGTAAAATATATGTAATGATCAGTGTTACTAAACATATGGAGCCTGCAACGGTTATATCGTTACTATCCAAAGGAAAGTTAATTTCTCTTAAAAAAATATAGGCTTTATCATAACCAAAAATATCGCAAAAGAAAATAAATATAGCGTCTATGCAAACGCCAATGAATGATATTATATTTATTACGAATAATGCGTCTCTTAAAATACTTTTAATTTAAATCATACCCCTTTGATTCGCTCTTATGCCTTTCTCCCACTGATCGATTATACTTAATGCTTGCCTGATAGTTAATTATAAACGGTGCCTTTAACTTATCTTTATATCCCCCTTATATACCTTACCTCGTACAGCGTCTTCCCTATCTCTATCGCCCTCCGCGTGCCGTCGGGCTTAAAGCCGTTCTTTTCGTAAAACGCGGCCGCGCTACTGTTGCCCTCTATCACCCACAGCACGGCTTTCGTATACCCCTGCTCTTTGAGTTGTTCCATTCCGTGACTGAGCAGCGCCGTGCCTATACCTTTGCGCCAGTACTCGGGCTTTAGGTATACGCTCCAGACTTCGCCGCATGTATCACCGGCGTCTTCGTCGCGGCATTTGCCGGTCATCACGAACCCCGCCGCCTGCCCATCTTCAAGCGCGAGCGATATCTCTCCGTTTCCTTCGGCAAATAAGGAGACGAATACCTCGGCTCTCGATTCCGGGTTGAGCCTTTCGAGTATCCCCTCAGGCACTATGCCCTTATACGCCGCCTGCCACGAGAGTGAGAGTATCTCACCGAGAACCGCTGCGTCGGAAACTTGGGCCCGGCGTATCTTAGGCATACGCTATATCTCCCTTATATATCTTACTTCCGTAAGCGTCCTGCCCAGCTCTATGGTCTTCTTCGCGCTGTCGGGACGGAACCCGCATTTCTCGTAGAACGCCCGGGCGCGCGCGTTGTCTTCGAGCACCCACAAAGAAGCCGACGTATAGCCCAGTTTCTTAAGCTCCTCCAACGCCCACAGCATGAGCGCGGAACCTATGCCTTTCCTCCAGAACTCGGGCTTTAGGTATATGCCCCATATTTCCCCGCGCGAAGAGGGCGCGTCTTTATCCCTGCTTTTTTCAAAGCAGGCCCAACCGGCGGCCTCGCCGCGGTACAGCGCTACCGCCGTAAAACTCGTGTTTACCGAAAGGAACCACTCGAACGAGATCGCTCTCTTCTCCGGCGTGAACGCCTCGAGCACGCCGTCGGGCACTATGCCCTTATACGCTTCTCTCCAGGATAGCGAATGTATCTCGCCGAGGGCTTTCGCGTCGCCGACTTCGGCGTACCGTATCTCGATCATTCCATGTCCTCCTGCGCGCGCTCCCATTCGCGCATCGCCGCCTCTAAGCCCGCCTGCAAGCCCGCGTACTCGTTCGAGAGCTCCGCAAGCTTCTCTTCGCCCAGTGCCGACGGGTCGGCAAGCAATGCTTCTATCTCCGCAAGGCGCGCTTCCAGCGTTTCTATCTCCTGCTCCGCCCGATTAACCCGTTCCTTTGCCTCTTTCGCTTTCTGTTCTTTTTCCCTGTCGATGCGTTTTAATTTCGCGGCCTCGGTCTTCGTAATACCGGAATCTGCCTCGGCAAACTGCCGCATTTTGTCCCTCTCCAACCGCTCAAGATAGTCTGACCAGTTTCCTTCGTAAGCTTTTATGCCGCCGTCCTTCATATCGAATATGCGTGTGGCTACTTTGTTTATGAAATACCTGTCGTGGCTGATGAACAGCACGGTGCCGTCGAACCCCAAAAGCGCGTCTTCGAGCACCTCGCGGCTGTCCATGTCGAGGTGGTTCGTAGGCTCGTCTAAGAGCAGCAGGTTGCCTTTGCCCATCATGAGCTTAAGGAGGGAAAGCCGTCCCTTCTCCCCGCCCGACAGCGACGCAATTTTTTTGAATACGTCGTCCCCGCAGAAGAGGAACGATGCGAGTATGTTCCTAAGCTCGCCGTCTTTGAGCAGCGGGTGCTCGCAGCGCATCTCTTCTATCACGGTGTTCTTCATATCGAGGTTTTGCAGCAGCTGGTCGTAATACCCCGCCTCTACCCCGGCTCCGAGCTTTACTTCTCCCTCAAGCGGGCTGAGCTGCGACGATATTATCCTGAGCAGCGTAGTCTTGCCTATGCCGTTCGGGCCTATGAGCGCCGCCCTGTCGCCTTTCTTGAGCTCCATATCAAGCCCTGAGAACAGCCGTAAGCCGTCGAAAGCCATGCTGAGGCCTTCGGCCTTTAAAACGTCGTTGCCCCCGCGGCCTTCGGCCTTGAGCTTTAGTTTCATCTTGCTGCGTTCGGGCGACACCTTTTCCGCGAACTCCATCTTGGCGAGCAGTTTTTCCCTCGACTTCGCCTTTATGAAGTTGTTGCCGCCCGTCTGGCGCCCCCACGCGTAATACTGCTCTATTATCTTTTTCTGGCGGTTATATTCCCGCTGCCCCAGCTCATACGCCTTCTGCGCTATCTCGCGCTTCTCCTGCCTCTGCGCGGCGTACGACGTATAGTTGCCCGTGTACATCTCTATTTCGCCGACGCTCATCTCGGCTATGTGCGTGCACAGCTGGTCTAAAAACCACCTGTCGTGCGACACTATTATCACCGCGCCCTGCCACGATTTCAAATAGTCCTCGAGCCATCCGGCCGCTTCGGTATCGAGGTGGTTAGTCGGTTCGTCGAGCAGCAGCACGCTGGGCTTTTGCAGCAGCAGCTTGGCAAGGCTCAGGCGCGAGCGCTGCCCTCCCGAGAGCGTCGATACGCTCTGCTCATACATATCTTCGCCAAGCCCTAAGCCTTTGAGTACCCCGGCTATCGAGCTTTTATATGAATATCCTCCCGCTTCTTCGAACGCGAGGGTAAGTTTCTCGTATTCCTTGGAGATCTTGTCCCACTTTTCAGGGTCGGCCGCGGCTTCTTCCATAGAATGCTCCAGGCTGCGCAGGCGCTCTTCCATCGCGAACGCGCCCGCGAATACATCAAGCATCGTCTGCCAGACAGTCTCTTCGCTGCCCGCTCCCGTCTCCTGCGGAAGGTAGCCGACAGCCGCGCCGGAGCTAAGGCCTACGCTGCCGCCGTCGGCGGCAAGCTCGCCGCAGACAATGCGCAGCAGAGTCGTCTTGCCCACACCGTTAGGCCCCACTATGCCGAGGCGCATGTCGTCGGTCAATGTCAGCGAAACGTCGGTCAGTATCTGCTCTGCCCCGAAGGCTATCTTTATGTTTTTCAGCGATAATGCAACCAATGTCCACTCCCCCAAAAATCTTAGGATATTATATATGAAATGGAAGAAAAACAAAAGCCCCGGAATGAAAGGTTGAAGAGTATATGTTTATAAATGTAATCCATTGGGCAGAGAAAAGGATTGCATATGTATATACATTTATCTTATAATCT